>NZ_BAAALD010000061.1:16410-49026 GCF_039528095.1 Kitasatospora arboriphila | reverse complement strand
CCCCCCCCCCCCCCCCCCCCCCCCCCCCCCCCGCCCCCCCCGCCCCCCCCCCCGGGGGGGGGCCCCCCGCCGTCGGACGGAGCACCGGGTCAGCTGCCGTACCGGGCGGCACGGGCCTCGGCGTACGGGCACGGCGGGAATTCGGGGTGCTTCACCCGGCCCGCGAGGGCCTCGACGACCACGGCCCACGCGCCTGCGGCCCCGACCGGCTCACCGCGGTCCACGGCCACCTTCGCCCTCGCCATGTGCCTGTCCACCACGTGGGACCAGGCATCGAAGGCCGCCACCACCTCGGGCCCGCAGGTGCCGGGCTCCGCCCGGTTGCGTCGCTGCCGGGTGATGACGAACGCCCTGGCCGCGTCGAGCTGTTCGCCGGTCGGAGGGGTGGGGGCCGTACTCACGGGCGTCCTCGCTGCCGGTCCGGTCGGGGCCGTGGTCACTCGTCGTGCGAGTGCCGGTAGCACGGTACCGGGCCGTCGGGGTCGAGCCGGTAGACGCTGGTGGTGGGCCAGTACTCGCCGGCCTCGGTGGCGGGGAGGTCGGCGCGCAGGACCATGCGGAGGGAGGGCGGGGGCGCGAACGCGTGGACGCGCTTCAGATGGCCGTCCCAGCGGCCGCCGCGGAGTTCGAGGTCCAGGATCGCGAAGGTGGTGGGGGTTGTGGTCACGCCGGCGATGCTGGCAGCCGGGCGCCGAGCGGGGCGACGGGACGGCCCGCACTCCACTCCTTCGGGGGGTTTCGCCGCGGCAACCGTGACGGCCGCCGCACCACGGGGGTGCGGCGGCCGTCCGGGTGGGGCCGTCGGGTCGGGACGGGTGTCAGCTGCGGAAGGTGTCGTTCAGGGTGACGAGGCCGCTCGCCGGGACGGTGGCCGTCCGGTTCGCGCCGCTCTCCCAGGTGACGTTCCCGCTCGCGTCCTTGCGGATGTACTTGTACTCGAAGGCGGTGCCGGCGGCCGTCGCGACGTCCAGCTTCCAGACCGGGTAGCTCGCCGAGGAGAGCAGCAGGGCGGAGCCGGTGTTCCAGTTGCCGAGGGCCGTGTTGTTGCCGACCACGTAGATGTTCTGGCCGGTCACGGTGGTGGCGTTGACCGCGAACGAGGCCCCGGTGGTGGAGGAGGTCGGGGTGCTGGTCGGGGTGGCCGTCGGGGTGCTGGTGGCGCACGGGTCGCCGCTGCCGACCACGCCGTCCTTGACGGTCACGTTGCCGGTGCCGAGCGCGTAGTTGGCGCTGTTGTTGTTGTCCCAGGTGCCGGAGCCGTTGTTGAAGGTGGCGGCGAGGCTGGCGGCGCTGCCGAGGTCGGCGGTGTACTTGACCCAGCCGGTGCAGGCCGCGGTCATCGCGACGCCGGGAGTGGTCGTCCAGGTGCCGCCGGTGGGCGCGTAGTGCAGGTAGTAGGCCGACCAGTTCTTGTCGGTGGAGTAGAAGACGGTCGCGCTGTTGCCGCCGGTGGGCGTGGCGGTCGGGGTGGAGGTGGGCTGGCCGCCCGCGCCGACGTAGATGGCGACGGCGTCGCCGGCACCGACGGTGGCGGTGAACTTCCCGTCGGAGCCGACGGTGTAGCTGGTGCCGGTGCAGCCACCGGAGACCGGGTCGCCGTGCTGGACGTCGCAGTAGGTGCCGGCGGGCAGCGAGGTCTGGAAGGTCTGGGTGATCGAGGAGGACTCGCGGTTGATCGCGACGAAGCCCTTGCTGCCGCGGCCGAACGCGACGGCGTTGTTGCCGTTGGACCACCAGTTGGTCATCGCGGTGCCGGAGACGGCGTTGCGGAAGCCGACCATGTTGGCGACCTGGCGCCAGGCGTGGGTGCAGTTCCAGCCGTCGCTGTAGCAGGCGTTCACGGTGCCGCCGTTCGGCGGGCCGTCGTCGTTGTTGGTGAAGGCGTAGCCGGAGTAGACGTTCGGCGAGCCGTACGGGTGGGCCAGCATGAAGACGTTGGCCAGCGTGTAGGCGGAGCCGTACTTGTAGTTGAGGGTCGAGCCGTTGCGCTCGGTGTCCCAGTTGTCGACGAAGGTGCGGGCCTGGTTGCTCGCGAGCAGGCCGTTGCCCCAGGTGGACAGGTCGGAGATCTTCCCGCCGTTGAAGGCGCTCTTCAGCCAGGTGCCGGAGCGGAACTCGTCGACGTCGCCGAGGCCGGTGTACTCGGACGGCTGGATCGGCTCGCCGGCGCCGTAGATGACCTCGGTCACCCAGTAGGCGTTCGGGTTGCTCATCTTCGCCTTGACGGCGGACAGGTCGGAGGCGGCGATGTGCTTGGCGGCGTCGATCCGGAAGCCGTCCACGCCGAGGGTGAGCAGGTCGCTCAGGTAGTTGGCGATGGTCTGCTGGACGTAGCTGGAGCCGGTGTCCAGGTCGGAGAGGTTGACCAGTTCGCAGTTCTGCACGTTGGAGCGGTCGCCGTAGTTGCTGATCGCCTGACGGCAGGAGTGGAAGTCCTGGTCCTGGTAGTAGCCCGGGTAGTTGTACTTGGTGTAGACGGTGCCGCCGGTGCCCGTCCCGGAGCCGGCCGACATGTGGTTGACCACCGAGTCGGCGATGACCTTGACGCCCGCCGCGTGGCAGGTGCTCACCATGGACTGGAAGGCGGTGCGGTCGCCGAGCCGTCCGGCGATCTTGTAGCTGACCGGCTGGTACGACGTCCACCACTGGGCGCCCTGGATGTGCTCCTGGGGCGGTGAGACCTCGACGAAGCCGTAGCCCTTGGGGCCGAGCGTGTCGGTGCAGGCCTTGGCGACGGAGTCGAACTTCCACTCGAAGAGGGTGGCGGTGACGTCCTTGGTGCTGGGCGGGGTGGCCTCGGCGGTGGGGGCGATCGAGAGACCGGCACCGATCGAGAGGGCCAGGGCGGCGGACGCGGTGAGTGCGCCGATCGCGCGGCCTCTGCGGCCCGCGCTGACGGTGGTGACCACGGTGTCTCCTGGGGCTGGGTGGGGGTGAGCCTGGCCGCCCGCGACGCAGGGGGTGTGGCGGGCGGTGGCGCAGGAGTGGTGCGGAGGGTGGGGGCGCGACCGCGATACGCCGTCTGCGCGGAACCGACTGTGCGAGTTTCTGCAAGACCATTGAAACTTGCAGGAAACTTGCAACGCACCGAAGTTACGACCGGTGTGAACGGAGCGTCAAGGGAGTGGAAGGCAACGAATCGGACTCACCGGTAACATCCGCGAACTCCTGTGATACCTCACACCCGACCCGCCGCATCTAAGAGGGGGACGCCAACCACACCGACAATCGAACGCACCGGGGGACGACGGCATGGAGAGAGCACTCGACTTCGAGGAGTTCGCGAGCTCCCGCACGCGCAGGCTCTTCCAGGTCGCGTACCTCATGTGCGGGGACTGGCACCAGGCGCAGGACCTCGTCCAGACGACGCTGGCCAAGATGTTCGCCGTCTGGCCACGGCTGCGCCGACGGCAGGACGAACCCGGGCTCGACGCCTACGCCCGCACCGTCCTGCTGCGCACCTACCTCTCGCAACGCCGCCTCAAGCGCTCCACCGAGGTCGTGCTCGCCGAGATGCCCGACAATCCGCAGCCGGCCGGCCACGGCAGCGACCTGAAGCTCACCCTCGCCGCCGCACTCGGCCAACTCCCGCCCCGCAACCGGGCGGTGGTGGTCCTGCGGTACCTGGAGGACCACAGCATCGAGGCGGTCGCCGACATGATGGGCATCTCCGCCGGAGCGGTGAAGAGCCTCAACACCCGCTCCCTGGCCCGACTACGGGAGATCCTCGGCGAGGACCGCGAACTCCTCTTCCGGCTCTGATCCCTCCCCGCCCCTTCACTGCTCCCGGAGTGCGCACCATGGACATCGAAGACGACCTCAGCAGGCTGCTCGGCGCGGGCGCCGACCGGATCCACGTTCCCGTCCAGACCATCGTCGCCGAGGCCACGAGCCGCGGCCGCAAGCTGCGCCGCCGCCGGCGGATCACCCGGGCGCTCGGCGCGGTCGCCGCCGTGGCCCTGCTCACCGGCGGGGTGGCCGCGTTCGGCCCCGACGGCTCCGACCGCAGCCAGGCACCCGCGACGAACACGCCCAGCGCCTCGGCCGTGCCCGTCCTCGGCCCGACCGACCCCCCGGTGAACGGCAAGGTCGCCACCAGCGGGGCCGGGCTGCTCGGCATCCTCGCCGAACTGCTGCCCGACTCGACCCGGTTCACCTCGTTCGCCGGCAGCGGCCACCCGGACGAGTCCGCCATGATGCGGGTCGACGTGGACTTCGGCGACCACCTGCCCAGCACCGTCACCGTGGAACTCAGGAAGGACTGGGTGAAGGACGTCTGCCCCCAGGGCGACAGCCCGCAGGCCCGCGCCTGCATCGACCTGCCCGTCGGGGAGCACCTGTACGTGGACTCCGTCCCCGGCAACACCCTCTCCGAGAGCTACCGGATCCAGGTCAGGCGCAAGGACGGCTCGGCGGTCGAGATGGCCGTCTACAGCGGGCAGCTCAACGCAGCCAACAGCGAGAATCCCGTCACCCGCACCCGCCAGGAACCGCCGAAGACGCCGAAGTTCTGGATCGACGTCGCCAAGTCCCCGCTGTGGACCCTGCGCGTCCCGGTCGACACCGCCAGGGACGGCGCCACCCGGGCCTCCGCCGTGCAGCGCTGAGCGCCCCGGCCGGGCGGGGTCAGACCGCGTCCGGCCCGCGCTCGCCGGTGCGGACGCGGACGATCCCGTCCACCGGCACGCACCAGACCTTGCCGTCGCCGATCTTCCCGGTGCGGGCGGCGGCGACGATGGTGTCCATCACGTCCTCGGCGTCCTCGTCCTCGACGACGACCTCGATCCGCACCTTGGGCACCAGGTCGATCCGGTACTCGGCGCCGCGGTACACCTCGGTGTGGCCGTGCTGGCGCCCGTAGCCGCTCGCTTCGGTGACCGTGAGCCCGTGCACCCCGCGCTCCTGCAGCGCGGTCTTGACCTCGTCCAGCTTGAAGGGCTTGACGACGGCGGTGATCAGCTTCATGCGGTGGCGGCCTTGTCGGACGGGTGCTGTGCCAGCACGGTGGCGTGGGCCGTCGTGCCGTGGCCCAGGACGCCGTGATCGTACGCGCTCTCGGCGTGCACGGCGAGGTCCAGGCCGGTCAGTTCGTGCTCGGCCGGGGCCCGGAAGCCCATCAGCCGGTCGATCGCCTTGCCGATGCCGTAGGTGGCGCCGAAGGCGTACCCCCCGACCACCGCCACCGCCAGCAGCTGCTTGCCGATCAGGGTGAAGCCGCCGTGCAGCAGGCCGACCGGGCCGCCGGTCATCACGGCGGAGGCGAAGACGCCGATCAGCACGGTGCCGATCACGCCGGCGACCAGGTGGACGCCCACCACGTCCAGCGAGTCGTCGTAGCCGAAGCGGAACTTCCAGCTGACCGCGTAGGAGCAGACCACGCCGGCGGCGAGGCCGACCGCCAGCGCGCCGAGCAGGTCGACGCTGCCGCAGGAGGGGGTGATCGCGACCAGGCCGGCCACCGCGCCGGAGGCCGCGCCGAGCGTGGTGGCGTGGCCGTCGCGGCGCTTCTCCACCAGCAGCCAGCCCAGCAGGCCGGTGCAGCCGGCCGCCTGGGTGTTGAGCAGGACGGCGGCGGCGGTGCCGTTGGCGCCGAGCGCGGAGCCCGCGTTGAAGCCGAACCAGCCGAACCAGAGCAGGCCGGCGCCGAGCACCACCAGCGGCAGGTTGTGCGGCCGCATGGCCTCCTTGCGGAATCCGAGGCGCGGGCCGAGCAGCAGGGCGAGGGCCAGGCCGCTGGCGCCGGAGTTGACCTCGACCACCGTGCCGCCCGCGTAGTCCAGGGCGCCGAGCTTCGACAGCACCCAGCCGTCGGGCGAGAACACCCAGTGCGCGACCGGCACGTAGACCAGCAGGGTCCAGGCCGCGGTGAAGGCCACCCACGAGCCGAACCGGGCACGGTCGGCGATCGCGCCGCTGATCAGCGCGGCGGTGACGATCGCGAAGGTGAGCTGGAAGGTCGCGAAGAGCAGGGTCGGCACGTGGCCGGTCAGGCTCGCCGGGGCGATGCCGGCCATGCCGAGGTGGTCGAGGGTGCCGATGACGCCCCAGCCGCCGGCGTCCGGGCCGAAGGCGAGCGAGTAGCCGGCCACCAGCCAGACCACGGTGACGACCGCGATCGACACGAAGCTCATCATGATCATGTTGAGCACGCTCTTGGTGCGGACCATGCCGCCGTAGAACAGCGCGAGCCCGGGGGTCATCAGCAGGACGAGCGCCGTGCTGGCGAGCAGCCAGGCGGTGTCGCCGGTGTCGAGGCCGGCCGTGGAGTCAGCGAGCAGCATGCGGAACCTTCCCGTGCAACGCGCCTGCGGGTGGTGGTGGGCGCGCCGGTCGGGAGAGTCTGTCCGGGCCGTATTTCCCGCTGCGGACACCCGTGTTTCCGCGGTGTTTCGTGTTGCGCGGGGGTTTCCGGAGTCTCACACCGCGAGATGGCGGTGGGGATGCGCGAGGGGCCGGCGGCCGTGGCCGCCGGGCCCTCGCTCACTGCCGGATCAGGCTCAGCTCGTCTGGATCGAGGTGTCGTCGATCACGAAGCTGGTCTGCAGCGAGGAGTCCTCCACGCCGTTGAACTTCAGGGTGACCGACTGGCCCGCGTAGGCCGACAGGTCGATCGTCTTCTGGCTGTAGCCGGTCGCCTTGTTGAGGTTCGAGTACGAGGCGACGGTGGTGCCGTTGACCGTGACGGTCAGCTTGTCGTACGCGGTGGAGGTGGTGGTCTCCGCCGTGTCGATGTGCAGCCAGTAGCTCAGGGTGGCCTTGCAGCCGGCCGGGATGCTCACCGTCTGCGAGAGGCTGTCCGTGTGGGCGGAGCCGTAGCCGTCCAGCCAGGCCTTCCAGGAGCCGCTGTGCGCGGCCTCGGAGGTGGAGCTGTCGATCACGCCGCTGGAGGAGGTCCAGGTGGTGCTGCCGGACTCGAAGCCGGCGTTGCCGAGCAGCTGCGCCGGGGTGCAGCTGCCGCCGCCACCGGAGTTGACCGTCCAGGTGAAGCTGGTGGTGCCGGTCTTGTTCGCGGCGTCCTTGGCGGTCACCGTCACGTTGTAGGTGCCCGCGGTGGTGGCGGTGCCGGTGATCAGGCCGCCGGAGCTGATCGACAGGCCGGTCGGCAGGCCGGTGGCGCTGAAGGTCAGCGGGGCGGTGCCGCCGCTGGCCTGGATCTGCAGGTTGGCGGTGCCGTTGAGGGCGGTGGTCTGGTTGCCCGGGTTGGTGACGGTGACGGTGCCGCTCGGCAGCGAGCCGACGTTGACCGCGGCCCAGGCGGTGGCGACCGCGTTGTACTCGGCGCTGCCGTTGCCGTACAGGTCGGTGGCGGCGTTCAGGGTCGCGGTGCGGGCGGCCGCGTAGTTGGTGGTCGAGGTCATGTAGACGCTCAGCGCGCGGTACCAGATCTTCGCGGCCTTGTCCCGGGTGATGCCGGTGACGGCGATGTTGTTGACCGTCGGCGAGTTGTAGCTGACGCCGTTGATGACCTTGGCGCCGCTGCCCTCGGCCAGCAGGTAGAAGAAGTGGTTGGCGACGCCGGACGAGTAGTGCACGTCCAGGTTGCCGACGCCCGAGTACCAGGAGTCGGCGGAGCTGCCGTCCTTGGAGGGCTTGTCCATGTACCGCAGCGGCGTGCCGTCGCCGTTGATGTTGATGAGCTCGCCGATGAGGTAGTCGGGGTTGTCCGACGGGATGTTGGCGTTGAACTCGACCATGCTGCCGAAGATGTCGGAGGTGGCCTCGTTGAGGCCGCCCGACTCGCCCGAGTAGTTCAGGTTGGCGGTGTTCGAGGTGACGCCGTGGCTCATCTCGTGGCCGGCGACGTCGAGTTCGGTCAGCGGGGCGTTGTTGCCGGAGCCGTCGCCGTAGGTCATGCAGAAGCAGCCGTCGTCCCAGAACGCGTTCACGTAGTTGTTGCCGTAGTGCACGCGGCTGTAGGCGCCGACGCCGTCGCCCTTGATGCCGCTGCGGCCGTGGACGTTCTTGAAGTAGTCCCAGGTGGCCGCGACGCCGAAGTGGGCGTCGACCGCGGCGGACTCCGAGTTGGAGGCCGAGCCGTTGCCCCAGGTGTCGGTGGACTTGGTGTACAGGGTGCCGGTGCCGGAGGTGCCGTGGTTCAGGTTGGTGGTGTAGCCGTTGCCGCGGCCGCCGTCCTTCATCTGGTACGTCGAGCCCGACAGCGTGGTGCCGATGGTGACGTTGCCGACGAAGACGCCGGTGCCGGTACCGGTCTTGATGCCCTCGGCCTTCTGGATCACGTTGCCGGTGGTGGCGTCGGTGATCACGTGCAGCTTGCTCGGGGTGCCGTCCGACTCGGTGCCGGAGACGACGGTCTCCCAGGCGAGGCGCGGGGCGCCGTCGGCGGCCCAGACGACCAGCCGCGGGGCGGTGTCCAGGGCGGAGCCCGACTCGGCGGCCAGCGCGGTGGCCTGCGCCTTCGGCGCGGCCAGCTTGGGCGTGGTGTTCACGCCGGTCAGAACGGCCTGGCTGGCCTTGTCCACGCTCTTGGTCGCACCGGCCGCGGTCTGGTGCACGACCAGGTCGCCGCCGAGGACGGGGAGTCCGGCGTACGTGCGCTCGTACCGCAGGTGGCGGGTGCCGTCCGCGTCCACGATCGCGTCCTTGACGACGAGCTTCTCCTGCGCGCCGAGGCCGAGCGTCTGGGCGACGGCGGCGCTGCGCTGGCCTGCGTCGGACAGCAGCTGGGCGCGGTTCACGGCCGCCTGCGGGGCCACGGCGGAGGGCGCGGTGGGTGCGGCGTTGGCCACGACCGGGATGCCGGTCACCAGCAGAGCAGTGGTGGCCGCCAGCGCGGCCATACTCACCCGGGCAGGGGTGTAGCGGGACATGCGGACTCCTTTTCCGACCGGTCGCGGGGTCACGAGCGGTGGAGAGAACCTGGGCCGCGGGGTTGCGGCGCAGCGGGGGCCCGGGCCGGTGGGTGCGCGGCTCGGGTGCGGTGCAAGCAGAGGCGGTGCAGGTGGAGCGGCGGCGCTGGACCTGTCGTTGGTACGGCCGCACCGGGGGTGGGGGACCAGCCCGTCTGCGGCCGGAGGAATCGTGGCAGCAAACGGCCGATGAATGACAGATGCATGCCACCAGATTGGCCAAGAAACGCCAACGGGCGTTAACGCCTGACGGGAAGTCGCCTCGATCACCGCGGCGGACCTCCGCCGCGGCGCGACGCGGCCCGCCGGTGGCCGGATCGGCCCCTACCGGCCCGGCGGTGGGGCCGGTGGGTGCGCGAACCTGTTGCTGCGTACCTGACATGACGCACCATCGCGCCGCCGGGGATCGGTTTTCGGCCAAAACGAAGGGGCTCCGCATGGCTGCGGAGCCCCTTCGTCCTACGGACGTTCCGTCAGTGCTGGACGAACACCGCCACCGTGCGGGCCGGCACCGTGAAGGTGCCGGTGGCCGGGTCGAAGGCGGACTGCTTCACCATCGCGTCCGCGCCGCCGGCCAGCACCGGGTGCAGCGCCTGACCGGTGCCCTTGAGGGCGGCCAGGGTCTGCTGCTGGGCGGTGGGCGTGGCGTTGAAGACCACGGTGATGCCCTTCTCCGCACCGGGCAGGCCGGTGCCGTCCAGGTGCATGGTGATCACACCGGGGGCCTCCGCGGCGGTGCCGGAGAGCGGGAAGGACAGCCGCTTCTGCACCTCGGCGGCGGTGCTCAGCGAGAACAGCGGCGAGGACTGCCGGATCCGCAGGAACTGCTGGTACATCGAGGTCGAGGCCTTGGTCTCGTTGCAGCCGACGGCCAGCTTCGGGTCGGCGAGCAGCGACTTGGCGGTCGGCCACATCGACTTGTTGTCGGCGGCCATCGGCAGGCCGCGGCCCCAGCCGTTGCCCTGGGTGCAGTCCCAGTGGATGGCGTTGAACCAGTCGCCGGAGTCGAAGGCGTTGGCGTCCAGCGACTTGGAGCGCAGCAGGTCGCTGCCGGCCTGGGCGAAGCCGGGGCCCTGGCTCAGCGCGGTCAGCGACAGGCCGAGCGCCTGCATCCGGGCCCGGTCGGCCGGCGAGGTGCCGGTCGGCAGCTTGTAGGCGAGGGCGTCGAACAGGTCGGCGTTGTCGTGCGCGTCGAGGTACTCGACGGCCTCGCCGGGCTGCGCCGCGTAGCCGGTGGGGGCGCCGTTGTAGTCGACGGCCTTGCCGGTGACGGTCTTCCCGTTGGTGTCGGTGAAGGAGTAGCCGGCCAGGTTGCCGGTGAGACCGACCTTGACCTGGTCCATCTGGTGCAGCAGGCGGGCCTTCTGCTCGGCCGCGGTGCCGTTGTCCGCCGAGCCGTTGGGGTCGGTGAACAGGCCGGAGGCGAAGCCCTGCTGGGGCGCCGAGGAGAGCATGAAGTTGCCGCCGCGGGCGGCGTCGCGGATCCGGTCGTTGAAGGTGGCGATGCCGGTGCCGGCCATGTTGGTCTGGGTGGCCTGGACGAAGCGGGCGTCGTTGGCCACGACGCCGAAGTTCCAGCCCTCGCCGTACAGGAAGATGTTCTTCCCGTCGACGCCGTCCTTCTGCGGGGTCAGCGCGCGCAGCGCCGACTGCACGTCCAGCATGGTCGACTTCGGGTCGATGCCCATCAGGTCGAAGCGGAAGCCGTCGACGCGGTACTGCCGCGCCCAGGTGACGACCGAGTCGACGACCAGCTTGTTCATCATGGCGTGCTCGGGCGCGGTGTCGGCGCAGCAGCTGTCCGTGGTGACCTTGCCGGTGTCGCTGAGCCGCTGGTAGTAGCCGGGGACGATCTTGTCGAGCACGGAGTGCTCGGCCTGTCCGGCGGCGGCGGTGTGGTTGTAGACCACGTCGAGGACGACCCGCAGGCCGGCGTCGTGCATGGCCTGCACCATCTGCCGGAACTGCACGGTGCGGGCGGTGCCGTTGGGGTCGGTGGCGTACGAGCCCTCGGGCACGGTGTAGTGCAGCGGGTCGTAGCCCCAGTTGTAGGCGTCGTCGGCCTGGACGGCGGCGACGCACTCCTGCTGCTTGTCGCTGTCGGCGGCGAGCGAGGCGAGGTCGCAGGCGGGCAGCTTCTGGTCGGCGCGGTTCTCGCGGATGGTGGCGATGTCGAAGGTCGGCAGCAGGTGGATCGTGGTGACGCCGGCCTTGGCGAGGTCGCGCAGGTGCTGCATGCCGGCCGAGGCGGAGTGGGTGAACGCCAGGTAGGTGCCGCGCTCGTCGGCCGGCACGGTGGTGTCGGCGCTGGAGAAGTCGCGGACGTGCAGCTCCTGGATCTGCTGCTTGGTGGCGGGGATCGCGGCCGGGCTGCGGTGCGTGTCCCAGCCCTTGGGCTTGGTGCCCGGGGCGGAGAGGTCGGCGACCAGGCTGCGGGTGGAGTCGGTGGAGAGCGCGACGGCGTACGGGTCGGTGACGGTGTTGGTCACCACCTGCTGGACGCTGGGCGCCCAGACCTTGACCTCGTACGTGTAGTACTTGCCGTCGAGGTCGTCGCGGTCGCGGGCGAGCGACCAGACGCCGGTGGCGTCGTCCCGCTTGAGCGGCACGTTCTTCGGGGTGCCGCCGGTGGCCTTGTCGTACAGGTCGACGGAGACCTCGGTGGCGGTCGGCGCCCAGAGCGACAGGGTGACCTTGCGGTTGTCGTCGCCGAACCAGCCGCTCTCCTTGCGGCCGCTGTAGACCGGGCCGAGCTGGGCCTTGGCGGCCTTGGCGCCGTACAGGTCGTCGAGGGCGCCGGGGATCTGCACGCCGGTGGCGGCCAGCGCGGCGCCGTTCGGCAGGTGCTCGCTGAAGATCAGCTGGCTGCGCAGGGCGTCGGTGATCCGGCCGGTGTCGCGGCTGTCGACGGTGAAGGCGCGGTAGCCCGCGAGGTGCGGGAACTTGCTCTTCTGGGCGTCGGTGAGGGTGCCCGGGTTGAGCCGGATCCAGCGGCCGGGCTTGCTGAGCACGCCCTTGTCGACGGTGATGCCGCCGGCCGGGTCGAAGATCAGCTGGGCGCTGGTGCCGCCCTTCAGCGCGGCGTCGCCGGCGCCGTAGTTGGCGGGCACCACGACGGTCTTCGCGTCGATCCACTGGGCGCGCGCGGAGGTGAGGTCGAGCTGCGAGGAGGTGCCGGCGGCCTGCGGCAGCAGGTAGCCCTCCTGGCCGCCGACGATCCAGATCTCGCGGCCGCTGGTGGCGAAGTTCAGCGACTGGTCCTGCGGCAGGTCCTTGTCGTTGCCGTTGTGGAGGATGTAGCTGAGGCTGGTCGCGCCCTCGGCGAGCGGCACCTCGAAGACCGCGCCGTACGCGTCCTTGCGGGCCGGCATCAGCGGGCTGCCCCAGTCGGTGGGGTTGGCGGCGCCCGTCCAGTCGTGCAGGCCCCAGCCGTCGTAGTTGCCGTCGGCCCGGTGGTAGTGGATGACCGCGGTGTTCTCCTTCACCGGCACGGCCGGGTCCGGGTCGGCGGTGCGGACGGCCGGGTCGCCCTCCTTGATCCACACCTCGCCGGTGGTGCCGAGGTCGATGTGGCGGTCGGCGTCGACGTCCTTGGTGCCGTTGTTCTCGACGACGAAGCCGACGTCGGAGGCGCCGGACTTCAGCTTGACGTAGGCGAAGGCGCCGTAGGCGTCGCGGCCGACGAAGCCGTGACCGTCGGGCCAGGTGGTGGACTCGCCGTCGGCGAGGTCGCCCCAGGCGTACAGGTTCCAGCCGTCGTAGTCGTTGTTCTTGCGCTGGTAGTGCACGACCGCGTACGGGCGGGAGGTGGAGCTCGGGGCCTGCTGCGGCACCGGGGCGCCGGTGGTGAAGGAGCCGGTGGTGGAGGCGAGCCGGCCGGCCGAGTCCTGGACGACGGCCTTGTAGCGGACGACGGTGCCGGGGGCGGCGGCCGAGACGTCCTGGGTGACCTTGAAGGAGCCGTTGTCGGCGGTGCCGAGGACCTGCCACGGGCCGGTGCCGACCTGCGCGGCGAAGGTGACCCGGTTGAAGCCGCTGCCGGGCACCGTGGCGCCGACGGTGACGGTGCCGGTGGAGCCGTCGGCGGGCGCCTGCAGGGTGATCTGCGGGCCGGCGGCGGGCTTGGCGAGCTTGCCGGCCGCCTTGTAGACCACCGAGGACATCGGCGGCACGGTGACGGTGAGCTTGCGGTCGGCGCCGGTGGTGCTCTTGGCGCCGGCGGCCGGGTAGACCGGCCGGAAGTCCATGCCGGCCGAGTAGGTGTCCACGGCGACGGTCTTCGGCTCGGCCGCGTTGTTCACCGCGACCAGGTACTCGACCTGCTGCTTGGCGTCGATCCGGGAGAAGGCGTACACGCCGGCCCCGTCGGCGGCGTACCGCTCGATCTGGGCGCCGTCGGCGAGCGCCGGGTGGGCCTCGCGCAGCGAGGCGAGGTCGGAGATGCCCTCGTAGAGCGCGCCGTGCTTGCCGTACCGGTCCGCGGAGCCCTTGCTGCCGCCGATCACGTTGTCGGCGTTGTACGAGGGGGTCTTGGAGGCGAACATGTCCTGCCGGGCGTCCTTGTCGCCGCCCGCGCCGGTGAAGCCCTGCTCGTCGCCGTAGTAGACGACCGGCTGGCCGCGGGTGAGGAACTGCAGCTCGTTGGCGAGCAGGTCCTTCTTCAGCAGCAGGTCCTGGCTCGCGCCCGGGTTGTCGCTCTGCAGGAAGCTGCCGAACCGGCCCATGTCGTGGTTGCCGAGGAAGGTCGGCAGCTCGTAGGCGTCGGTGGCACCGGTGGTGTAGCGGTAGTCCTGCGCGTACAGCTCGGCGAGGGACTTGGCCGAGCCGTTCTGCGAGACGAACCGGCGGGCCGCGTCCTGGAAGGCGAAGTCCAGGGTGGCCTGCAGCTTGCCCTTGGTGACGTACGGCGCGGTGACGGACGGGTCGGCGGAGTAGACCTCGCCGAACATGAAGAAGTCCTTGTTGCCGCGCTGGGCGGCGAACTGCTTGAGCGCGGGCGCCCAGTTCTGCCAGAACGCCATGTTGACGTGCTTGACGGTGTCGATCCGGAAGCCGTCGACACCGGCATCGGCGACCCAGGTCTGGTAGATCTTCTTGAAGCCCTCGACGACCTTGGGGTTCTGGGTGTCCAGGTCGTCCAGGCCGGAGAAGTCGCCCTCGGTGGCGGACTCGCCGACGAAGGTCGAGTTGCCGCGGTTGTGGTAGAGCGAGGGGTCGTTCAGCCAGGACGGCACCTTGGCGTTCGCGTCGGCCGGGGTGCGCAGCACCGGGCTGTAGGGGAACGAGTCCTTGGTGATCTTCGGCCAGGCGGTGCCGGCGTCGGCGACGGCGGTCTCGTCGACCGGGTTGCCGTCCGCGTCCAGGGTCGGGTAGGCGCCGGCGGAGCGGTAGTCGTAGCTGTGCTCGGCGAAGTCGACGACGTCGGCGGTGTGGTTGGTGATGACGTCGAAGAAGACCTTGATGCCCTTGTCGTGCGCCTTGCGGATCAGCTCCTTGAGCTGGTCGTTGGTGCCGAAGTGCGGGTCGACCTGGGTGAAGTCGGTGATCCAGTAGCCGTGGTAGCCGGCCGAGGCGTCGGCGCCGGTGCCCTGGACGGGCTTGTTCTTGAAGATCGGCGCCATCCAGATGGCGGTGGTGCCGAGGTCCTCGATGTAGTCGAGCTTGTCGATCAGGCCCTGCAGGTCGCCGCCGTGGTAGAAGCCCTTGTCGGCGGGGTCGAAGCCGTTGTCGAGACGGCCGCCGGTGATGCCCCCGGTGTCGTTCGCGGTGTTTCCGTCGGCGAAGCGGTCGGGAAGGACGAAGTAGAACTGCTCCCGCGTGAGGTCGTGCCGGGCCGCGGTGGCGGCGAGCGCGGCGTCGGTGGGCGGGGCGGGCGGGGCCGCGGCGGCGGCCAGCGGAGCCGAACCGAGGGTGGCGGAGATCAGGGACGCGGCCAGCAGGACGGCTGCTCGGCGGGGTCTGCGGTACGGGGTGGTGCTCCGAGAACGGCGGGGCTGAGCATCGGCCACGGCGGGCTCCCTTGGGGCGGCTCGTTCGTCATTGAGTTGAGGTGGCGTGGACGCTAGCGCGCTGCAAGATGTTTCAGCAAGATGCAGAAAATGTTGCAACCAACCTCTTGACCGAACCGTTGCGAAGGCCGCAGAGTCGTACGTGTGCCCGGGTAGTACCGCCGGATGCCGGGCGCGTTTCACGGGGATTGCTGCCCGTCGGGTCCGGACGACCCGGTCCGGTGCCTGACAGCACCCGACGGGCTCCCCCGTGGAACCGCACCGCGCGAGGGCGCCGGGGCCTCCCCCGCCCCGGCGCCGCCCCGGCCCCTCTTCGGCCCGTCCCCCCGGCTCGACCTCTGTGATGCGCACACGCAACAATGGATTGCATGCGTCCCCCCAGGCTCACTCCCCCTCCGACCGCAGGGGGACAGCCGGTGAAGAATCCCCGACCAGAGGATGAGCGGACGGCCACGGGACGTCTGGCAGACTTCTCGTCCATGGGGGAACCGACCGAGATCCACGCAGCCGACGCCGACCGCGCCGGCGCGGCGCCCATCGGCGGTTCCGTCCCGGGCGAGGCCACGCACCACAGGACCTCTCTGCCGGACGGAGCCACCAGCGCCGCCCGTACGCGCTCCGCCGCGCTCCGCGCGCGGGTCCGCACCCAGCGCCGCTCCCCCGCCCGGCCGCGGCTCTGGTTCGAGCTGGCGCTGATCGGCATCAGCTACTGGCTGTACTCGCTGGTGCGCAACGCCGTCCCCGAGCAGGCCGCGATCGCCCAGAAGCACGCCGACTGGGTGTGGCGCTTCGAGCGCACGCTCGGCGTCGGCATAGAGCGGGCGGTCAATCACACCGTGGACCGGGCCGAGTGGTTGATCGTCGGTATGAACTACTACTACGCGACCCTGCACTTCATCGTGACCATCGGGGTGCTGGTCTGGCTGTACCGCAGACATCCCGGCCGCTACGCGGCCACCCGGACGGTCCTCTTCGTCACCACCGGCATCGCGCTGGTCGGCTTCTACTGCTTCCCCCTGGCACCGCCCCGCCTGATGACCGGCGGCGGCTTCGTCGACACCGTCGCCGTCCACCACACCTGGGGGTCGATGGCCTCCGGCCCGGCGGCGCACGTCTCCAACCAGTACGCGGCGATGCCCTCGATGCACATCGGCTGGTCGCTCTGGTGCGGTCTGACGATCTTCTTCCTGGCCCGCCGCACCTGGGTGCGGGTGCTCGGCCTGCTCTATCCGGCGGCCACCCTGGTCGTGATCGTCTCGACCGCCAACCACTTCTGGATGGACGCCGTCGGCGGCGTGCTCTGCCTCGCGGTCGGCTTCCTGGCCGCCCGGCTGCTCTACCACGTCTGGGCGTACCAGCTGCCCAGGGTCCCGGGCGGGCCGCGCCCACAGCCGGTCACCGTGCCGGTGCACTGGACGACCCCGGTCGGCGCCGGCCGCAACTGACCGCGGGCCGCCCCCGCCCGCGCTCCCCCGGCCCCCGGACCCCGGGGGGCAACCGTCACGGACCGTAGAACAGCCGCTCCACCACCGCGCGGGCCCGCCGGGTGGTGCGCCGGTAGTCGTCCACCAGCTCCCCGGAGTGCCCGGCCCCGTAGCCCAGGTAGCGGGCGACGCCGGACAGCTCCCGGGCGTCGCCGGGGAAGCTGTCCCCGGCCCGGCCGCGCACCAGCATCACCGCGCTGCGCACCCGGGAGGCCAGCACCCAGGCGGTGTCCAGCACCAGGGCGTCCTCGTGCGAGACCAGCCCGGCCCGCGCCGCCTCCGCCAACGCCGCCCGCGTCCGGGTGGTGCGCAGCCCCGGCAGCTCGTGGCCGTGCTGGAGCTGGAAGAGCTGCACCACCCACTCGACGTCGGCGAGGCCGCCCCGGCCGATCTTGGTGTGGGTGGTCGGGTCGGCGCCGCGCGGCAGCCGCTCGGACTCGATCCTGGCCTTGATCCGCCGGATCTCCACCAGGTCGCGCTCCGGCACCCCGCCGCCCGGGTAGCGCAGCGGGTCGATCAGCGCCCGGAACCGCTCCCCCAGCGCCGCGTCGCCCGCCACCGGCTCGGCCCGCAGCAGCGCCTGGCTCTCCCACACGTGCGACCACCGCCGGTAGTAGGCGGCGTACGAGGCGAGGGTGCGCACCAGCGGGCCGTTGCGGCCCTCGGGGCGCAGGTCGGCGTCGACCAGCAGCGGCGGCTCGGTGGAGGGGGCGGCGAGCAGGGTGCGCAGCTCGTTGCAGACGGCGTGCGCCGCCCGGGCGGCGTCCTCGTCGAGGGCCTCCAGCACCGGCTCGTGGACGAGCAGGACGTCCGCGTCGGAGCCGTAGCCCAGCTCGTGGCCGCCGAAGCGGCCCATCGCGATCACCGCGATCCTGGTCGGCAGCTCGCCGTTGCGGGCCTCCCAGCCGGCGGTGCAGGCCCGCAGCGCGCCCTGCAGGGTGGCCGCGTTGAGGGCGGTCAGGGCCTCGGCCGCGGTGTCGAGGGCCTCCGCGGGGTCGTCGCCGAGGCGGCCGAGCACGTCGGCGGCGGAGGTGCGGAACAGTTCGCGGCGGCGGACGGCGCGGGCCGCGGCCACCCCGGCGGCGGCGTCCCCGGCCCGGCCCACCGCGGCGAGGATCTCCTGCTCCAGCACGGCCCGGCCGCGCGGCACCAGGCCCTGCGGGTCGCCGAGCATGGCGACCGCCTCGGGGGCGCGCAGCAGCAGGTCCGGGGCGAGCCGGCCGGCCGACAGCACCCGGGCGAGCTGCTCCGCGGCGGCGCCCTCGTCGCGCAGCAGCCGCAGGTACCAGGGGGTTCGGCCGAGCGCGTCGGAGACCTGCCGGAAGTTGAGCAGTCCGGCGTCCGGGTCTGCGGAGTCGGCGAACCAGCCGAGCAGGACGGGCAGCAGGGTGCGCTGGATGGCGGCCTTGCGGCTGACGCCGGAGGCGAGGGAGGACAGGTGGCGCAGCGCGGCCGCGGGGTCGGCGTAGCCGAGCGCCTCCAGCCGGGCCTTGGCGGCGTCCGCGCGCAGACCGGCCGCACCGGCCGGCAGCTCGGCGACGGCGTCCAGCAGCGGCCGGTAGAACAGCCGCTCGTGCAGGCGGCGGACCTCGACGGCGTGCCGCTTCCACTCGCGCTGCAGGGCGGCGACCGGGTCCGCCCGGGTGTCGTCGTTGATCAGGACGGCGAGCGAGCGGGCCAGCCGGCGCTGGTCGGCCTGGCCGGTCGGCATCAGGTGGGTGCGGCGCAGCCGGTGCAGCTGGATGCGGTGCTCCAGCGCGCGCAGGAAGCGGTAGGCGGTGTCGAGCGAGGCGGCGTCGGCGCGGCCGACGTAGCCGCCCGCGCTGAGCGCCTGCAGGGCCTGCAGGGTGTTGCCGCTGCGCAGCGAGGGGTCGGTGCGGCCGTGCACCAGCTGGAGCAGCTGGACGGCGAACTCGACGTCGCGCAGGCCGCCGGGGCCCAGCTTGAGCTGCCGGTCGAGTTCGGTGGCGGGGATCGCGTCGACGACCCGGCGGCGCATCTGCTGGACGTCGGCGACGAAGTTCTCCCGGGCGGCGGCCTGCCACACCAGCGGGGCGATGGCCTCGGTGTAGGCGGCGCCGAGCTCCTCGTCGCCGGCGACCGGGCGGGCCTTGAGCAGTGCCTGGAACTCCCAGGTCTTGGCCCAGCGCTGGTAGTAGGCGAGGTGGCTGGCGAGGGTGCGCACCAGCGGGCCGTTGCGGCCCTCCGGGCGGAGGTTGGCGTCGACCGGCCAGATGACGCCCTCGCCGGTGGTGTCGGAGCAGATCCGCATCAGCCGGGCGGCGAGCCGGGTGGCGGCCTGCATCGCCCGGTGCTCCTCGGTGTCCTCGGCCGCCTCGGCGACGAAGACCACGTCCACGTCGGAGACGTAGTTGAGTTCGCCGCCGCCGCACTTGCCCATGCCGATCACGGCCAGCCGGCAGGCCGCTGCGGCGTCCGGGTCCTCGGCGGAGGCGATGTCCAGGGCGGTCTGCAGGGTGGCGCCGGCGAGGTCGGCGAGTTCGGCGGAGGCCTGCGACAGGTCGGTGGTGCCGGTGAGGTCGCGGGCGGCGATGGCGAGCAGGCAGCGGCGGTAGGCGGTGCGCAGCACGTCGGGGCGGCGCGGCGGGTCGGCGGCCCAGACGCGCTCGGCGAGGGCGCGGCGGAACTCGGCGGCGCCCGGGTGGATGTCGTGCTGCTCGAAGCTGACCAGCGCGTGCCAGTCCTCCGGGTGGCGGGCCAGGTGGTCGCCGAGGGCGGCGGAGGCGCCGAGCACGGCGAGCAGGCGGTCGCGCAGCGGCTTGGCGGTGGTGAGGGTGTCGCGCAGGGTGTGCCGCTCGGGCTCGTCGAGGGCCTCCAGCAGGCGGGCGAGGCCGAGCAGGGCGAGGTCGGGGTCGGCGGTGGAGCCGAGCGAGTCCAGCAGCAGGGAGTCGTCGGCGAGGCCGGTGAGCGCCGGTTCGGCCAGGCGCGCCACGGCGGCGTCCGGGTCCTCGAAGCCGCGCCTGACCAGCCGGACCTCCAGGCGGCTGGTCCGGCCGCCGGTCCGTTCATCCACCGACATCGCCCCTCCCGATGTTCGCGGCCCGTCGGACGGGTGCGTGTCTACGAGCCTACGGGCCGCGGTGTTGGGGCGCTCGGGTGGTCGATCCAGGGGCGCGTGGGGGCACCTCCCGGCCCCCGCGCCCCTGAATCGACCACCCGGGCGACGACAACTGCTAGACGAGCAGCAGCGTCCGCCGGATCCGGCGCCACGGGAGGGCGGCGAACGGCACCGCGACGGCCAGGGCGATCCCGGCGGCGGCCAGGCCGGTGTCGCCGCGGACGGCCCCGAGCAGGGCGGTGCCCCAGCCGGCGCCGGAGCCGAGCAGGCCGAGGGCCCGGCGCCGGCGGTCGGAGATCGGGGTGACGACGGTGCGCCGGCGCTGACGGCCCGTCCAGGAGACCAGGTGCCGGCCCAGCACCCATTCGCGGAACATCACCCAGAGCGCGAAGGCGGTGCCGAGCGTGCCGACCAGCAGGTAGGCGGGGTAGCAGGCGAGCGCCCGCCGCACGCCGAGCTGGAGGCTCGCGGTGGTGAGGGTGACCGCCGCCATGACCAGGAACCACGAGCCGAACCAGCGCACCGCGTCGAACTCGGTGAACCCGGTGGCCAGGTGGTAGAGCAGCGAGACGTAGCCCGCGGCCAGCAGGGCACTGTCGACCATCATGGCGCCGAAGACCTTGGTGAAGCCCCAGCTGCGGAAGAACAGGCCCTTGTGCTTGTCGATGGCCTGGGCCCAGCCGGAGGCCCAGCGGTGGGTCTGGGCCCAGTACTCGCGCCAGCCGCGGGGGTCGCGGACGGCGACGAACTCGCCGCGGACGAAGCCCGCCGGGCGTCCGTGGCGGTTCATCTTGAGCGCGAGTTCGACGTCCTCGCAGAGGCTGTCGGCGGACCAGCCGCCGACCGCGCGCAGGTCGTCCACCCGGTACAGGCCGGCCGAGCCGGAGAGCACCGCGACCCAGCCGTGCCAGGTCTCGACGATCCGGGAGATCCGGTGCGCCGAGGCCCACTCGACGGCCCGGGAGCGCTGGAAGAGCCCGGTGCTGCTGTGCGGGGTGACCGACAGGCAGACGCCGCCGTAGCCGTGCTCGTCCATCACCCGCAGGCAGGTGTCGAAGACCTGCCGGGAGGCGAAGTAGCCGTCGGCGTCCAGCAGCGCGACATGGCTGGTGGTGACCCGCTCCAGGGCGTGGTTGAGCGAGCGGGGCTTGCTCGCGAAGCCGACCTCGATGACCTCGGCTCCGCATTCCGCGGCGATCCGCGCCGTCCCGTCCGTGCACGAATCCGCAATGACGAGGACTTTCTGCGGCGGCACGCTCTGAGAAAAGGCGGATTCCACCGCGATCGCGATGAAATCCGCCTCGTTGTGTGCCGGAATCAGCACGGTGACCGAATTCGTCACCGGCGCGCGAACCACTTCACTGCCGCGCCGACCGCGGTGGTCGCACCCCCGATGGCCAGCATGGCGAGCGAGGCGACACCGGT
This sequence comes from Kitasatospora arboriphila, assembly GCF_039528095.1. Taxonomy (NCBI): domain Bacteria; kingdom Bacillati; phylum Actinomycetota; class Actinomycetes; order Kitasatosporales; family Streptomycetaceae; genus Kitasatospora; species Kitasatospora arboriphila. The sequence continues at coordinate 28,163 of NZ_BAAALD010000061.1, read as the reverse complement.
ATGGGCGAGTCCGTACATTCCCTTTGCCTCCTTTGTTGTTCCGCCCGCGGACGGGTTCCGCCCGACGGTTCCGGCCGACCGGGGAGATGGTGCGGTCCGGTGAATGAGTCAGATGTACCACGCAGCCGTCGGCTGTCAGCTCATCACACAGCGCAGCCGTCGCGACTCTCCGCCAATTCATCCGGTCAGCTCTGGATACGGGCATCGGCCGGGCCGACCGCGCATCGTGAAACCACCGGAGCCCCGCCGTCAGCCGGACGGCCGCCGGTCGAGGAGGGACATGCACCCGCTCCATCTGCTGCTGGCGGCCGCGCTCGCCGCGGTCCCGGGCGGCGCCCACCGCGCCGTCCCCGCACCGAGCCGCATCGTGTTCATGGACACCTTCGCCACCCTGGACGTCGGCCCGGGCCGCACCTGGGGCTGGCAGACCGCCGCCTACTCCCGGTGCACCGACAGCAGCGACAACCCGAACGCCTGGAAGCTCGACCGGCTCACCACCGCCGCGCTCTCCACCGCGTCCGGCCACCTCGTCATCACCGCCACCCCGCGGCCGGACGGCGCCTGGAACACCGGGCTGCTCACCACCGGCGACTCCTGCGGCTCCGGCGGCGACGGCGTCCAGGTCCGCACCGGGGACTTCCTGCTCGCCCACATACGCCTGCCGCAGGCCGACACCGGCACCTGGCCCGCACTGTGGACCTGGCGCGACGGCCACAACGAGGTCGACGTCTTCGAATGGCACGCCGACCGGCCGGAGAACATCGAGTTCGTCAACCACGTCCGCAGCGGCGACACCGTCTTCACCGCGCCCTACGTCGGCGCCGGGAAGTGGATCTACATCGGTGCCAGGTTCGGCGCCGACAACACCACCTGGTACATCGGCACCGACCGCAACCGCCTCACCGCCGCCTTCGCCGACCACACCGGTGTCGGCCCCGACTTCGCCGCCTACTTGATCCTCAACCTGTCGGTCAGCGACGGCGCCTTCCACTCCCGCCCGCCGGGCAGCACCCCCGCCACCCTGGAGTCCGACCTGGTGATGATCCAGCGGCCGGCGCCGGTCGGCCTGCCCGACGCGCCCTGACCGGCCGCGGCGCCTACGCCACCTGGAGGCAGTCGCGCCCGGACGTCCCGGCGCTCGACAGGTACGTCCCGGCGGATCCGCCCCCGGCGACGCTCAGCAGCTCCATCCCGTGCCGGCCGCCCGGGCCGTAGCCCAGCGCGGTGAGCCTGCGGCAGAGCTCCGAGGCCTGCGCGTGGTCGGCGCCCGCCACCGCGCTCACCATCAGCGAACGGCGGGGTAGTCCGGACGGCGAGGGCTGCACCAGCACCGTCCCGTGAGCCACGCCCGGCAGGCAACGGACCTCCTCCGGGACGTCCTCCACCACCGCGCCGGGCGCCGTCTCGGCAGCCGGCTCCTCCGAAGCCCCCGGCGCGGCCGGCGGCGCGCACGAGGGCCCCACCGGGACGGGGGCCGGCCGACCGGAGTCCGCCGCGGCCTCCCCGTCCGCCCCGCACCCCGTCACCGTCATCGCCACCAGCCCGGCAGCCGCCACGGCCGCCCACGCCAGTCCCCGCACGCGCATTCCCCGCCCCCGAGCCCGTTCGAACCAGCGATGATCATATCGACGCCGGTGCGGTGTGCTCGGACGTCGCACCCGGCGGCCCCCGCCACCGGCCGGGCGGCGCCTACTGCCCCGCCCACCGCCGAAGTCTCGCGACGGCGTCCGCCTTCGCGGCAGCCGCTCCGGACGTCTCCCCCCGGCTCGCCACGAAGGCGCTGATCGGCGTCCACCGCATCCGCCCCGCGGGCGGCCTCCATCTGACGGCGGGAAAGCCGGTGATCCCGACGACGTACTGCCGGGGGATCACCCGCGTCCACAGGTAGCCCCGCACCGTGAGGTGGCCACCCCTGCACGTCACGCCCAGCCGATAACCCCGCACCCCGAGGACCGCCCCGCCGACCACGACCACCCCGGCCACCAGGCGCGACAACCCACCGGCGGCCTCCACCGCGTACACGAGGCCCCCGATCGACGGCACCAGCCCGAGCACGGCATTGGCGACGCGGTTCACCCCCGACGGCGACAGCTCCATGATCCTCCCGCCCTTCGTCCGCACTCGGAGGGTTCCCGCCGTGGGGACTCCCCGCGCCCACCACCCGGCGTCCACCGCACCGCCGTGACGCTCCGCAGCTACCGCCGCCGCGCCCTCCGACGACTCACGGCCACCAGGCGCACGGCGTAGAACGCGACGAACAGCACCGGCAGCACCTGCTGTGGTCTGCGGCTACAGCACCTGCAGGTTCTTACGGAGCAGACTGTCCTTGACCTGCTCTGATGCCGTCAGCACCGGTTGCTCGGCCCACCTCACACGGCCCGTAGTCCAACTCATGCTTTAGGAGCACAGGCGTCAGCCACTTGGACTGACCTGGCCCGATACACGCCAGTCGGGAGGCCAGCCAGGCCGCGCCAACGCCCGCGGTTCTGCTGTTCCCCGCCTAACCGGGCACGGCTGTGGCACGCCGCTCCTAGACCTTGTGGAAGAGCTCTGGAGGTACGTCGGGCGGCATGGCGTTCGTGAGCGTCACGTACGCCGGCCCGTACGGTGTCTCAACGCACCAGTGTTCCCATTGGTCCAGCTCGTGCGAGATGTATCGGCGCATCAGACTGCGGAGCTGGTCCCACTCCGCGGCTGACAGGCGCCCTTCGGGTGCCACGTCATGATCCACCAGCCCCACAGTAGTGAGCCGCACTCAAGGCTGGAAGATGGTGGCTACTGCGGGATTGGCCCCCTTCGTCCCGAAGCAACCCGAGCAGGCCTGGGGCAGTACCGCTGACCTGCGCTAATAGTCTGCAACGTACGCAGTCGTCCGCCGAGGTACGGGTCCCGCTACAACGCGGGCGAGACACTCAACCCGACGGTGCGAGAGGGACACTCCTACCCTCATGGCCCACAGACGGCCCAGGAAGGACGAAAGCCCTGAAAACGCCTCTCGGGCCGGCGGATCGCATCCACCGGCCCGAGGGGCGTCGTACGCTGCAGGCCTGCTCCGGCCCGCGGTTACAGCACCTGGAGGTTCTTCCGCAGCTCGAACGGCGTGACCTCGGAGCGGTACTCCTCCCACTCCTGGCGCTTGTTGCGCAGGAAGAAGTCGAAGACGTGCTCGCCCAGGGTCTCGGCGACGAGTTCGCTGCGCTGCATCAGGTCGATGGCCTCGCCGAGGTTCTGCGGCATGGGCTGGATGCCCAGCGCACGGCGCTCCGCGTCGGAGAGGGCCCACACGTCGTCGTCGGCGCCGGCCGGGAGTTCGTAGCCCTCCTCGATGCCCTTGAGGCCGGCGGCGAGGGTGACGGCGTAGGCGAGGTAGGGGTTGCAGCCGGTGTCGAGGGAGCGGACCTCGACGCGGGTGGAGCCCTGCTTGCCGGGCTTGTACATCGGGACGCGGATCAGCGCGGAGCGGTTGTTGTGGCCCCAGCAGATGTACGAGGGGGCCTCGCCGCCGGCGCCCGCGGTGCGCTGGGAGCCGCCCCAGATGCGCTTGTAGGAGTTGACCCACTGGTTGGTGACGGCGGCGGTCTCGGCGGCGTGCTTGAGCAGGCCGGCGATGAAGGAGCGGCCGACCTTGGAGAGCTGGTACTCGGCGCCGGACTCGTGGAAGGCGTTGCGGTCGCCCTCGAAGAGGGAGACGTGGGTGTGCATGCCGGAGCCGGGGTGGTCGGAGAACGGCTTGGGCATGAAGCTGGCGTGCACGCCCTGCTCCAGCGCGACCTCCTTCATGACCAGGCGGAAGGTCATGATGTTGTCGGCGGTGGAGAGCGCGTCCGCGTACCGGAGGTCGATCTCCTGCTGGCCGGGGGCGCCCTCGTGGTGGGAGAACTCCACCGAGATGCCCATCGACTCCAGCATGGTGATGGCCTGTCGGCGGAAGTCGTGGCCGACGCCGCGCGGGGTGTGGTCGAAGTAGCCGGACTGGTCGGCGGGGATCGGCGCGGTGCCGTCGCCGGGGAGGTTCTTCAGCAGGAAGAACTCGATCTCCGGGTGGGTGTAGAAGGTGAAGCCCAGGCTGGAGGCCTTCTCCAGGGTGCGCTTGAGCACGTACCGCGGGTCGGCGAAGGACGGGGAGCCGTCCGGCATGAGGATGTCGCAGAACATGCGCGCGGTGCCCGGGGTCTCGGAGCGCCACGGCAGTATCTGGAAGGTGGTCGGGTCCGGCTTGGCGATCATGTCGGACTCGTAGACGCGGGCGAAGCCCTCGATCGCCGAGCCGTCGAAGCCGATGCCCTCCTCGAAGGCCTGCTCCAGCTCGGCGGGCGCGACTGCGACCGACTTCAGGAACCCGAGGACGTCGGTGAACCACAGCCGGACAAAACGGATGTCACGCTCCTCGAGCGTGCGAAGCACGAACTCCTGCTGCTTGCCCATGGGGACAGTCTCACCTCTGCTCTTTACGTCCGTGTTACGCCCGGCGGCGGCGGGCGGTGGCCGGAGCGGCGCTTGGTCCCGCGACCGATCCCATCATGTCGGATCTTCGCGCGGCGTCCACCTCTGGGTGGCCGCTGCCCACAGGGTGGACCGCGGGCCCCGAGGGGCACCCCCCGCGACATAACGTCAGTTAGACGATTACACTCGGGGCCATGCCGAATCTGCGTCTCGCCCTGTGCCAGAACGACCCCTGGGTCGGCGACATCGCCCGCAACAGCGACGAGGTGGTGCGCTGGACCCGGCAGGCCGCCGACGCGGGCGCCCAGCTGGTCGCCTTCCCCGAGATGGCCCTGACCGGGTACCCGGTCGAGGACCTCGCCCTGCGCGGCTCCTTCGTGGAGGCCTCGCGCACCGCCCTGGTGGAGCTCGCCGCCCGGCTGCGGGACGAGGGCCTCGGCGAGGTGCCGGTGGTGGTCGGCTACCTGGGCCGTTCCGACCACGACTCGCCGCGCCTGCACCGCCCGGCCGGCTCCCCGCAGAACTGCGCCGCGGTGCTGCACCGCGGCGAGGTGGTCACCCGCTTCGCCAAGCACTACCTGCCCAACTACGGCGTCTTCGACGAGTACCGCTACTTCGTCCCGGGCGACCAGCTGGTGGTGCTGACCCTGCACGGGGTGGACGTCGCGCTGGCGATCTGCGAGGACATCTGGCAGGACGGCGGCCGCGCCACCGCCGCCGGCGAGGTCGGGGCCGGCCTGCTGCTGGTGGTCAACGGCTCCCCGTACGAGCGCAACAAGGACGACGTCCGGCTGGACCTGGTGCAGCGGCGGGCCGCCGAGGCGGGTTGCACCCTCGCCTACCTGAACATGGTCGGCGGCCAGGACGAGCTGGTCTTCGACGGCGACTCGGTGGTGGTCTCGAAGGACGGCGAGGTGCTCGCCCGGGCCCCGCAGTTCGCGGAGCGGCTGCTGCTCACCGACCTGGAGCTGCCGGCCGCCTCCGCCGAGCACACCGACGGCCTGATCCTCACGGACGGGCTGCACCTGGTGCGGGTGGACCTCGGCGGCGAGCCGCTGCCGGCCCCGGCCGAGCCGGTCGCCGCGGAGGTCGCGCCGCGGCTGGACGACGAGGCGGAGATCTACGCCGCGCTGGTCGAGGGCACCCGGGCGTACGTGCGCAAGAACGGCTTCAAGTCGGTGCTGATCGGCCTGTCCGGCGGCATCGACTCGGCGCTGGTCGCCGCGATCGCGGTGGACGCGGTCGGCGCGGAGAACGTGCACTGCGTCTCGATGCCGAGCCGGTACTCCTCGGAGCACTCCAAGGACGACGCGGCCGAGCTGGCCCGCCGCACCGGCCTCAACTTCCGCACCGTGCCGATCGCCCCGATGTTCGACGCCTACATGGGCTCGCTGGGGCTGACCGGCCTGGCCGAGGAGAACCTGCAGTCCCGGCTGCGCGGCACCCTGTTGATGGCGGTCTCCAACCAGGAGGGCCACATCGTCCTCGCGCCGGGCAACAAGAGCGAGCTGGCGGTCGGCTACTCGACGCTGTACGGCGACTCGGTGGGCGCGTACGGGCCCATCAAGGACGTCTACAAGTCGCTGATCTTCCGGCTGGCGAAGTGGCGCAACGAGGCCGCCGAGGCGCGCGGCGAGGTACCGCCGATCCCGGAGAACACCATCAGCAAGCCGCCGTCCGCGGAGCTGCGGCCGGACCAGGTCGACACCGACTCGCTGCCCGACTACGACCTGCTGGACACCGTGCTCGACCTGTACGTCGAGGGTGACCTCGGACGGGACGCGATCGTGGCCAAGGGCTTCCCGCCCGAGGTGGTGGACCGGGTGGTCCGGCTGGTCGACACCGCCGAGTACAAGCGCCGGCAGTACCCGCCGGGCCCGAAGATCTCGGCCAAGGGCTTCGGCCGGGACCGCCGTCTGCCGATCACCAACCGCTGGCGCCGCGGCTGACCCTGCGGCCCCGTCCGGCGGGCCCGCTCAGCCGAGCGAGGCCTGCCAGGTCCAGGAGGTGCGCCGGGGCCGGCCGCCGAGGGCGGCCCGCCCGGTGCACCAGAGCAGGACGGCGGCCGGCTCGCCGCTCGGCGCGTCCGGGAAGAGCCGGGCCAGCACCGCGGCGCAGAGCGAGGCCGACGGGTGCCACTCGGCCCGCAGGCCGCGGGTGATGTCCCAGGTGTGCAGCAGGGTCTCGGCGACGCCCATGGCGGCGAAGCCGGACGGGTCGCACGGGCCCCAGTGCCAGGCCCTGGCCTCCGGTCCGCTGACGGCGAGCGCACCGACCAGCAGTCCGCCGGCGGCCCGGACGACCTGCAGCACCTCGTCCACCGGCGCCTCCCGGCGGACCACCAGGTCGAAGGGGAGGTAGCTCTCGCGGGGCCGGGCGGCGAGCTGGCCGGCGTAGGCCAGCAGGTCGTGTGCGACGTGCACGGCCGTCTCGCGGCACGTCCAGGTCAGCGGGCCGGCCTGGACGGACCAGTCGTCCTCCTCGTGGAGGACCAGCACGTCCAGCGCCGCGCCGAGGGCCCGGTCCACGTCGCGTCCGTCCATGCCTGCCATCGTCGCACGGCACGGCGGAACGCGGGCTCGAACGCCGCCCGCGCCGTCGGCGGCGGGGGCGGCGGGCCGGTCAGTAGCGGTAGGTGGCGGTGACGGCGCGGTGGTCGCTGCCGTCGGAGGACAGCACCTGCGAGTCGGTCGGGGTCAGCTTGCCCTTGCTGAGGATCTGGTCGATCCGTGCCATCGGGAAGCTGGCCGGCCAGGAGAAGCCGAAGCCGTCGCCGGCGGCGCCCTGCGCGGAGCGCATCTGCGAGGTGATCGGGGCCAGGCTGCGGTCGTTCATGGTGCCGTTGAGGTCGCCGAGCAGGATGACCTTCTTCAGCTGCTCGGCCTCGATGGCGTCGCCCAGGGCCTGTGCGCTGTGGTCGCGCCGGCCGGCCGTGAAGCCGCTCTCCGACTTGACCCGCACCGAGGGCAGGTGGGCGACGTAGACGGCGAGCGGGCCCTGCGGCGTGGTGACCTCGGCCCGGAAGGCGCGGGTCCAGCCGATCTTGATGTCGACCTCGTGGACGTCGCCGATCGGGTACGTCGACCACAGGCCGACGGTGCCGCGCACGGCGTGGTACGGGTACCGGGCGGCCAGCCCCGCGGTGTAGGTGGCGACCGCGCCCGGCGTGATCTCCTCCAGGGCGACGATCTCGGCGCCGGAGCCGTTCAGCAGCTTCAGGGTGCCGGCGGTGTCGCTGTTGGCGGCGGCCACGTTGTGGGTGAGCACGGTGAAGTCGCCGCGGCCGCCGCCCTTGTCGGTCAGCAGGCCGCCGAACAGGTTCAGCCAGACGATCGCCGGCAGCAGCACCGCGGTCAGCGCGGTCGCCGAGCGGCGCCACAGGCCGACCGCGAGCAGCACCGGCACGGCCAGCCCCAGCCACGGCAGGAAGGTCTCCAGCAGGCTGCCGAGGTTGCCCCAGCGGTTGGGGACGAGGGCGTGGCAGGCCAGCAGCAGCGCGGTGAGGACGGCGAGGCCGGCGGTGACCCAGCCGCGGCGCGGGTCCAGCCAGCGGCGGCCGCCGGCCGGTGGGGCCGGTGCGCCGTCGGCTGCTGCCACTGCCTCGTCCGCCTGCACCATGCGCCCCGCTCCTCCGCACCCGGCGTCTCGTACCGCCGGGATGGTCCGTGCCTCTTCCGGCCGCGCCGGTCGGGCGTGTGCGGCGGGTCACGGGGACCCGCCCGGCACACGCCCGGTCGTATTCTCGGCTCAGCCTATGACGGCATGGACGCGCGGGAGCCACCGGAAGGTTGCGGCACGCCCCCGATCAGCGGGAACGCCCTCCGGACGGCTGTGCGCCGACCCCGTTGAGGACGGCGTCGACCATCTGCTCCGCGAGGTCCGGGTCGTCCAGCGGGGCTTCGTCCCAGAGCACCGAGCGCAGCAGGATCGGGCCGATGATGATCTCGCAGACCAGCTCGACGTCGAGGTCCGAACGGAGCACGCCCTCGTCGACGCCGCGGCGGACGATGGCCCGGGCGAGTTCGCGGCGGGGTTTGACCACCTGCTCCTGGTAGGCCTCGCGCAGCTCGGGCCAGGCGTTCATCTGGCTGAGCGCGGACTTGAGCATCCAGCGGGAGCGCTTGGCGAGGCCGCGCTTGCGCATGTAGTCGACCATGCGGACGAGTTCCTCGCGGACGGTGCCGCCGCTGGGCTCGGGCAGCGGCGACTCCAGCCGGGCGACGACCTCGACCAACAGGGCCTCCTTGTTGGGCCAGCGCCGGTAGATGGTGGCCTTGCCGACGCCCGCGGCGGCCGCGATCCGCTCGACGGACAGCTCGGAGAGGCTCTTGCCGGACTCCATCAGGTCCTCGACGGCGGCGAAGATGGCCTGTTCGGCTGCCTCGCTGCGCGGGCGGCCCCGGCGCGGGGCGCAGAGCTCCGCGGCGGGGCCGTCCTCGTCGGCGCCGCATGCCGAGACGGTCGGTTCGGTGTGCATGGCGCCATTCTCTCCTGACGTGCTCAGACCCTGGTCGGGCGCGGCTCGCTGTCGGCCGGGGAGGCGTCCGCGGCGGGGCCGGCGGCCGGGGCGGCCGGTGCCCTGCCGGGCAGCAGCACCAGGGCGAGCACCACGCCGAGGGCGGTGATGCCGGCGGAGAGGCCGGCGACCACGTGCATGGCGTGCACGAAGGCGTCCTCGGCGGGGGCGACCAGGCCCGGCGTCCGGGTGCGGTCGGCGACCGCGAGGGTGGCCTCCAGGGACTCGCCGGCCTTCTCGCGGATGCCGGCGGGCAGCTTGTCGAGGTGGTCGCTCATGCCGTCGCGGTACACGGTGGAGAGCACCGCGCCGAGCACGGCGACGCCGAGCGAGCCGCCGACCTGGCGGAAGGTGTTGTTGATGGCGGAGCCGGCGCCGGCCTTCTCGCGGGGCAGCGAGCCCATGATGGCGACGGTGACCGGCGGCATGACGTGGGCCATGCCGGCGCCCATCACGAAGCCGATGACGACCAGGACCCAGATCGGCGTGGTGGTGCCGAGCAGCAGGTAGCCGAGGAAGCCGACCACGATCAGGGCCATGCCGCCGGCGCAGGTGGCGCGGACGCCGAAGCGGTCGACGACGAGCCGGGCGCGCGGGGCGAAGGCCATCTGGGCGGCGGCCAGCGGCAGCATCAGCATGCCGGACTGCAGGGCGCTGTAGCCGCGGACGCTCTGGGTGTAGAAGACGCCGAAGAAGGAGACGCCCATCAGCGCGAAGAACACCACGCCGATGACGACGACCGAGGCGGAGAACACCCGGTTGCGGAACCAGGTGACGTCCAGCGCGGGGTGCGCGGTGCGCCGCTCGAAGAGGACGAAGGCGGCGAGCGCGACCACGCCGACCAGGATCGGCACCCAGGCGCCGGGGGCGGTGAAGTCGGCGAGTTCGCCGCCCTTGATGATGCCGTAGATCAGCGCGACCAGGCCGATGACGGAGAGCACCACACCGATCGGGTCGAGCTTGCCGGGCTTGGGGTCCTTCGAGTTCGGCACCAGGACCGACATGGCGACCAGGGCGACGACCACGATCGGGACGTTGACCAGGAAGACCGAGCCCCACCAGAAGTGCTCGATCAGCAGGCCGCCGGTGATCGGGCCGATGGCGATGGCGAGGCCGACCGCGCCGGCCCAGATGCCGATCGCCTTCGGCTGCTCCTTGCGGTCGAAGACGTTCATGATGATCGCGAGGGTGGCGGGCATCACGAAGGCGCCGCCGAGGCCCATGACCGCGCGGAAGGCGATGAGCTGGCCGGGGCTGTCGGCGATCGCGGAGAGCAGCGAGCCGAGGCCGAAGACGGCCATGCCGCCGAGCAGGGACCACTTGCGGCCGAGCCGGTCGCCGAGCAGGCCGGCGGTGAAGAGCAGGCCGGCGAAGACCAGGGTGTAGGAGTTGATCGCCCACTCGAGGTCGCTCTGGCTGGCGCCGAGGCCGGTGGGGGCGGGCTGGGCGATCGTCTTCATCGCCACGTTGAGGATCGAGTTGTCGAGCACGACGACGAGCAGGGCGAGGATCAGGGTGCCCAGGATCGCCCAGCGTCGGCGGTGGACGGCTTCGGACGTGTGCGGTGGCGCAGCGGTGGTCATGGTGTGGATTCCCCGTCCGTACGAAAAAGACCTGTGCGGACTTACGAGCCGATGGCGTCTCGTAACCCGTTCGGCTCAAGCGTAGCCCCTTTTTCGATACGAGACGGACCCGTATCGCAAACTCTGGGTAAAGGGTTCCGGGCCGGACGGCGGGCGGAGCGTGACGGACGGCCCGTGCCCCGGGTCTTTGCGGCGGGCGGGCGGCGTGCAAGCATGGGAGCAGATCCGGGGACGCCGTACGGCGCCACGAGACGACAACCCTTCAGGAGCCTGTTCGATGAACGCTTCTCCGCTTCAGCCTGCCCAGTCGCAGGAAGGCACCGTGCTCTACGGCGGCATCACCAACCGGCGCGTGACCGTGCGCGACCTGGCCAGGGCCAAGCAGCACGGCGAGCGCTGGGCGATGCTGACCGCCTACGACGCGCTGACCGCCGGTGTCTTCGACGAGGCGGGCATCCCGGTGCTGCTCGTCGGCGACTCGGCCGGCAACTGCCACCTCGGCTACGAGAACACCGTCCCGGTGACGATGGACCAGATGGTGATGCTCTCCGCGGCCGTCGTCCGCGGCACCAAGCGGGCCCTCGTCGTCGGTGACATGCCCTTCGGCTCCTACCAGGAGTCGCCGGCCCAGGCGATGCACAACGCCGCCCGCCTGATGAAGGAGGCCGGCGTCGGCGCGGTGAAGCTGGAGGGCGGCGAGCGCAGCGCCCGTTCGATCGAGCTGCTGGTCGAGGCCGGCATCCCGGTGATGGCCCACATCGGTCTCACCCCGCAGTCCGTGCACGCCTTCGGCGGCTACCCCGTTCAGGGCCGCGGCGACGAGGCGGCCCACCAGTTGCTGCGCGACGCCAAGGCCGTGCAGCAGGCCGGCGCCTTCTCCGTGGTGCTGGAGGCGGTGCCCGCCGAGCTCGCCGCCCAGGTCACCGAGCAGCTGGCGATCCCGACCGTCGGCATCGGCGCCGGTGTCGGCACCGACGCCCAGGTGCTGGTCTGGACGGACATGGCCGGCATGACGGCCGGCCGGGTGCCGAAGTTCGTCAAGCAGTACGCCGACCTGCGGGCCGTCCTCGGCGACGCCGCCCGCGAGTTCGCGGCCGAGGTCACCGCGGGCACCTTCCCGGCGCCCGAGCACAGCTTCAGCTGACCCCGGACGGCCGCCGGCCGGCCCCGCCGCCGGGGGCCCCCCCCCCCCCCGCCCGGGCGGCGGCTCG
>NZ_BAAALD010000061.1:0-16400 GCF_039528095.1 Kitasatospora arboriphila | reverse complement strand
GGCCGGGCCGCCCTGTACCAGCGCGCCCCCGCCCCCGCCCAGGGGGGCACCCTCCCCGGGAACCGGACCAAGGACCTGCCGGGCGCCGCCCCCGAGGCCCGGCGGCACGGCGCACCCGCCCCCGCGGCGGGTGCGCCGTCGGCGTTCCGGGCGCCGACAGCGGCGTGTCGGCGGCATGACAGCGGCCGGCGGCGGGCCGCCCGGCGCTGACAGCCGGACGACAGAGCGGCGACAGCGGGCCCGGGCAGCCTGTGGGACATGACACCGATCGCCACCGCCCCGAACGACCGGGGGCCCCGCAACCACGCCGTGGAGGTCCGCGGCATCGTCAAGACCTTCGGCGCCACCCGCGCGCTCGACGGCGTCGACCTGACCGTCCGCGAGGGCACCGTGCTCGGTCTGCTCGGCCCGAACGGCGCCGGCAAGACCACCCTCGTCCGGATCCTCTCCACCCTGGTCAAGCCCGACGCGGGCACCGCCTTCGTCGGCGGCTACGACGTGCTGCGCCAGCCCAAGCAGCTGCGCCGCACCATCGGCCTCACCGGCCAGTACGCCTCGGTGGACGAGCTGCTCTCCGGCTACGAGAACCTCTACCTGATCGGCCGGCTGCTCGACCTCTCGGCCAAGGAGTCCAGGACCCGCGCCGCCGAGCTGCTGGAGCGCTTCTCGCTCACCGAGGCGGCCAAGCGGCCCGCCAAGACCTACTCCGGCGGCATGCGCCGCCGCCTCGACCTCGCCGCCTCGATGATCGGCCGGCCGAAGGTGCTCTACCTGGACGAGCCCACCACCGGCCTCGACCCGCGCACCCGCAACGAGGTCTGGGACGAGGTCCAGCGGATGGTCGCCGAGGGCTCCACCGTGCTGCTGACCACCCAGTACATGGAGGAGGCCGAGCAGCTCGCCCACGAGCTCACCGTGATCGACCGCGGCCGGGTGATCGCCGCCGGCGGCATCGAGGAGCTCAAGACCCAGGTCGGCGGCCAGACCCTGCAGGTCCGCCCGCTGCACCCGGCCGAGCTGCCCGAGATGGCCCGCTGCCTGCACGAGGCCGGCGTCGCCGCCACCTTCTCCGCCGACACCGGGCTGCTCTCCGTGCAGCTCACCGGCGAGGAGCAGCTCACCGCCGTCGTCGGCGTCCTCGGCACCCGCGGCTTCGGCATCGCGGGCATCGACACCAAGCTCCCCAGCCTCGACGAGGTCTTCCTCGCCATCACCGGCAAGCCGTCCGCCTCCGCCGCCCCGATCCTCGACAAGGAGCCCGTGGCATGACCGCCGCCACCCTCGCCCCCGCCACCGCCCACGCGGACGACCCGCGGATCGGCCCGGCCGGACACCTGCGCCACGTCGGCGCGCTGACCCGCCGCAACCTGATGCGGATCAAGGCCGACCCCGAGTCGATGCTCGACGCGCTGCTGATCCCGATCATCTTCACCGTGCTGTTCGTCTACGTCTTCGGCGGCGCGGTCTCCGGCAGCCAGCACGACTACATCCAGTACATGATCCCGGGCCTGCTCGGCACCACCGGCCTCAACCTGGCGATGGCCGTCGGCACCGGACTCAACAGCGACTTCCAGACCGGCGTGATGGACCGCTTCCGGACCCTGCCGATCGGCCGGGCCTCGGTGCTGCTCTCCAAGATCGTCGCGGAGACCTGCCGCGGCCTGGTCTCCTTCACCATCCTCATCGCCTTCTCGATGCTCCTCGGGCTGGAGATCAAGACCGGCTTCCTGCACCTGCTCGCCGCGGTCGGCCTGTCCCTGCTGTTCGGCATGTCGATCATCTGGATCTCCATGCTGCTCGGCATGTCGCTGCGCAGCGCCCAGGCCGTGCAGGGCGTCAGCATGCTGGTCATGATGCCGCTGCAGTTCGGCAGCTCGATCTTCGCCCCGACCAGCACCATGCCGGGCTGGCTGCAGGCCTTCACCGAGTACAACCCGCTGTCCGCACTCGCCGACGCCTGCCGCAACCTGATCAACGGCGGCCCGCTCACCCACTCGGTGACGATCGTGGTCGTCTGGTCGGTGGCGATCACCGCAGTCACCGCGCCGCTGGCCGTGGCCCGCTTCCGCAAGCGGACCTGACGGCACGGACCTCGACCCGGCGTCAGAGGGCGCCGGGGTCGTCCATCAGGGCGGCCGCCTCCGAGAGGGTGAGGCGGCCGCCCTCGGCGTACCCGGCCGCGTACCCCTCCTCGCCGAGCATGCCGGTCAGCACCTGCGCCATCCGGTCGCGCTCCCGGCGCTCCATGTACGAGCCGCGGCTGCCGTGCAGGGCGTCGTGGGCGCCGAGCAGCACGGCCGCCCGGCGGGCCGCCGGCCGCGGGTCCTCCTGCTGCTCGGCGAGGGCCAGCACGATGCCGGTGGCCGGCAGCATCAGCATCACCGCCATGTGCTCGGCGAAGGCGGTCGCCCCGCCGGGCACGCCCTTCATCTCCCGGCGACCCTCGGCGAGCAGCTCCAGGCCGCGCGGGGCGTCGCCGGCCCGGGCGGTGACCCAGCCTCGGATGCAGCCGACGATGCCCTCGAACACCCCCGGCACGATCGGCCCGAACGCCTGGTTGTTCATCACCAGCCGGTCGAGCTCCACCAGCGCCCGGGCGTAGTCCCCGCGCTGGGTGTGGATGTTGCAGAGCACCAGCCGGCCGTAGAGCATCGTGCCGTCGGCCGCGTGGTTGGCGGCCCGGACGGACTCCAGCGCCTCCCGGATCCGCCGCTCGCCGTCCGCCTCGTCGAACTCGAAGAGCGCCTCGCCGAGCCGGACCTCCAGCAGCGGCACCTCCTGCCAGGCGCCGAGCTCGGCGGCGATCTCGATGGCCTGCCGGTAGGCCTCGGCCGCCCGTCGGCCGTCGCCCTGCTTGGCGGCGTTCTCCGCCTGCGCGGAGAGGGCCTCGGACATGCCCCAGCGGTTGCCGAGCCGGGTGAAGATCTCCAGTGCCTCGGCGCTGTCGGCGACCGCCTGGTCGAGGCCGCCGACCCAGTCGTTGAGCAGCCGGGCGCGCAGCTGCAGGGCGAAGGCGAGGTCCAGCGGGCGGCCGTACCGGCGGCAGCCGTCGACGGCGGCGTCCATCGTGTCGCGCATCCGGTCCAGCTCGCCGGAGAGGAAGACCGCGAACACCCGCAGCAGCGCGGGGAACCGGTAGGACTGCGGCAGGTCCGGGGTGTAGGTGGCCAGCACCCGGGTGGCGAGATCTATCACCGCCGGGTCGCCGATCGCCGCCATGTTCCCGGTGAACTGGTCGATCAGGCGGTGCAGGTGGGCCTGCCGGCGGGCCTCGTCCAGCATCTCCTGCGACAGCGGCGGCGGTGCGTCCAGCGGGCCGGCCTCCAGCGGCACCGGCCGCGGCGCGTCGTCGGCGAAGGCGTCGGGGCCGAGCGCGCAGACCGCGTCGTACCACTCGCGGGCCTCCCGGCGGTTGTCCCGCAGCGACCAGAACCAGCTCATCCCGAGCACCAGGACGAGCAGCTCCTCCTCGTCCCGGAGCTCGGCGGCGGTGCGCAGCGCGGCCCGGATGTTCTCCTGCTCGCCGTCGAGCTCGGCGAGGCGCACGACCTGCTCGTGCCCGTGCATGTGGAAGTCGGCGATCCGGACGAGCTCGCGGTAGTGGCGGACGTGGCGCAGCGCGGCGCCGTCGCCGCCGGACGTGGCGAGCTTCTCGGCGGCGTACTCGTGGATGGTCTCCAGCATCCAGTAGCGCGGCCCGTTCTCCAGGTCGGCGACCACCAGGGACTTGTCGACCAAGGAGAGCAGCAGGTCGGCGACGTCCTCGCGGCGCACCTGGGTGCCGTCGGCGACGACCTGTTCGGCGGCCTCCAGGGTGCAGCCGCCGGCGAAGACGGAGAGCCGGCGCAGCACGGCGCGTTCGCGTTCGCCGAGCAGGTCCCAGCTCCAGTCGACGACGGCGCGCAGGGTCTGCTGACGGGGCAGCAGGGTGCGGGAGCCGGCGGTGAGCAGGGCGAACCGGCCGTCGAGGCGGTCGGCGAGCTGACGCGGGGTCAGGCCGCGCAGCCGGGCGGCGGCGAGCTCGATGGCGAGCGGCAGGCCGTCCAGGCGGCGGCAGATCTCGGCGCAGGCCTCCGGGTCCTCGGCGGGGTCGAAGCCGGGCCGGGCGGCGGCGCCGCGTTCGGCGAGCAGGCGCAGGGCGGCCGGGTCGGGCAGCGGCTCGACCGGCAGCACCGCCTCGCCGGGGACGCCGAGCGGCTCCCGGCTGGTGGCGAGGACGGTGAGCCCGGGGCACTCGGCGAGCAGCCGGTCGGCGAGCTCGGCGGCGGCCTGCACCAGGTGCTCGCAGTTGTCGAGGACGAGCAGCATCCGGCGCGCGGCGCAGTGCTCGACCAGTCGGCGGACGGGGTCGCTGCGGCGGGCGTCCATCACCTCGGCGACGGCGCCGCCGGTGTGCAGCACCGTCTCGCGCAGGCCGAGCGCGGCGGCCACCGCGCCGGGGACGGCGAGGGAGTCCTCCAGCGGGGCGAGCTCGACCATCCAGACGCCGTCCGGCCAGGAGCCGCCGTGCTGGGCGGCGCGGCCGGCCTCCACCGAGAGCCGGGTCTTGCCGGAGCCGCCGGGGCCGGTGAGCGTGGTGAGCCGGCCCGCCGTCAGGGCGCGGCCGAGGGCGGTGAGGTCGCCGTCCCGGCCGACGAAGCTGGTGAGCCGGGGGCGGAGGTTGCCGGCCGGGACGGCAGCAGCGGCAGGCGCGGCAGGCGCGGCCGGAGCGGTCGGAGCGGCCCGGGTGCCGGCGCCCGGGGCGGGCGCAGCGGCGGGCACCGGGACGGGCGCGGCCGGTGCGGGTGCCAGCAGTTCGGCGTGCAGGGCGCGTAGCTCCGGGCCGGGGTCGGTGCCGAGCCGGTCGGCCAGGATGCGGCGGGTGTCCTCGTAGCGCTGCAGGGCCTCGGCGGTGCGGCCCTCGGCGCGCAGGGCGCGGATCGCCAGCGCGTGCAGCTGCTCGTCGAGGGGGTGCAGTTCGCAGAGTTCGGCGAGCTCGGCGGTGAGGTCGGCGGTGTTGCCGAGGGCGAGGTCGGCGGTGATCCGGTGCCGGCGGGCCTCCTCGCGCCGGGCCTCCAGCCGGACGGCGGGCCCGGCCCGGTCCGGCAGGTCGGCGAGGGCCGGGCCGCGCCACAGGGCGAGCGCGCTGTTCAGCCGGTCGGCGGCCTCCCGGTGGTCGCCGGCGGCGGGCGCCCGGCGGCCGTCGGCGGCGAGCCGCAGGAAGTCGTCGGCGTCGGTGCGGCCGGTCAGCCAGTAGCCGGCCGGCCCGGAGCCGATCTCCCCGCGGCCGATGGTGCGGCGCAGCCGGCCGACCAGGGTCTGCAGGGCGGCGGAGGAGTCCTGCGGCGGTTCGTCACCCCAGACCTCGTCCACCAGCAGGTCGGCCGGGACGGGCCGGCCCTGGCGCAGGGCGAGCGCGGCCAGCAGGGCGCGCAACCGGGCGCCGCCGAGCGGTACCGGGGTGCCGTCGTCGTGGTGGGCGGTGGTGGTGCCGAGGATGCCGTAGTGCACGGGCCCATTCTGGTCGACGGGCAGCGTGGCGGGCGCACGGATATTCGGACCGGTGGAACCGTGGGCGGGTGCGGTGCGTTCTTCGGTGACGGCTTGTCGCGGTCGCGAGCCGCGCGGCATGATCGTCCCCTGCCCGCCCCCGGCCATCCACGGAGCTTTCGCACCATGACCTTCGCCACCACGCAGCGCCGCAGCGAGGAGAGCCGGATCAGCCCGGTCTTCTGGGTGCTGCTCGCGACCCTGGTCACCTCCGCGTGGGCGGTGGTGAGCGGTTTCGGCAATCCCCGCTTCGGGGTGTTCCTGTTCGTGGTGGCGGGCTGGATGGTCTCGCTCTGCCTGCACGAGTACGCGCACGCGCGCACCGCCCTGCACAGCGGGGACATCACCATCGGCGCCAAGGGCTACCTGACGCTCAACCCGTTCAAGTACGCGCACGCGCTGCTGAGCTTCGTGCTGCCGGTGGTCTTCGTGATCATGGGCGGGATCGGCCTGCCCGGCGGCGCGGTGTACATCGAGCGGCACCGGATCCGCGGCCGAGTCAAGCACAGCCTGATCTCCGCGGCCGGCCCGCTGGTGAACGTGGTGATCGGCATCGGCCTGCTCGTCCTGGTGAGCTCCGGGGTGTTCGACGACCCGGCGCACCCGGCGGTGCTGAACGGCCAGGAGCTGATCGTCTCGGCCTTCCCCGCGGCCCTCGGATTCCTGGCGTTCCTGCAGGTCAGTGCGGCACTGCTGAACCTGCTGCCGGTGCCCGGGCTGGACGGCTACGGCATCGTCGAGCCCTGGCTGTCGCTGAAGACCCGCCGCGCGATCGAGCCGTTCGCGCCGTACGGCATGCTCGCGGTGTTCGTGATCTTCTGGCAGACCGCGGCCAGCCGCTGGTTCTCCGACCTGGTCTTCGTGATCACCGACCTGTTCGGCGTCTCCAAGGCCTACCCGGTGGTCGGGCAGTTCCTGTTCCGCTTCTGGGAGTGACCCCGCCGGCTCAGAGCTGCTGCTCGGCCCGGGCGGCCGCGGCGCGGTCCTGGCGGTCCTTGCGGATGTAGTACCAGGCCATGTTCGAGGCGACGCCGGCCATCAGCACCCAGATCACGCCGAACCAGTTGCCCTCGACGAAGGAGACGACGGCGGCCGTCACGGCGAGCACGAGGACGATCGAGGCGAGCAGGGCGTTACGGGGCATGGCGGGACTCTCCTGGGTGGGGGCACCGCCGGCCTGCGCCGGCGGCAGCGGACACCCCATTCTCACCGACCGGTGCCCGTGCCGGGGCCGAGACCCCCTCCTGCGGGTCGTCCGGACCTGCGGGAGGGGACCTGTGGCGGCCGTGGGCCCGGCCGTTCGCCCGGCCGTCGGGCCCTGGCGCCGGCGGGCGGCTCGGTGTTCTGCGTTCTGCGTTCTGCGTTCTGCGGCTCGGCGTCCCGGCGTCCCGGCGGACGGCTCAGACGTCGGTGATCCGCAGACCGGCGTGCGCCTTGTAGCGGCGGTTCACCGAGATCAGGTTGGCGACCAGCGACTCGACCTGGTGGGCGTTGCGCAGCCGTCCGGCGAAGATGCCGCGCATGCCGGGGATCCGCCCGGCCAGCGCCTGCACGGTCTCGGTGGCGGCACGGTCCTCGCCGAGCACCATCACGTCGGTGTCGATCTCCTCGATCGAGGCGTCCTGCAGCAGCACCGCGGACAGGTGGTGGAAGGCCGCGGTCACCCGGGAGTCCGGCAGCAGGGCGGCGGCCTGCTGGGCGGCGCTGCCCTCCTCCGGCTTCAGCGCGTAGGCGCCCTGCTTGTCGAAGCCGAGCGGGTTGACGCAGTCCACCACGATCTTGCCGGCGAGCTCCTCGCGCAGGGCCGCGAGGGTGGCGGCGTGGCCGTCCCACGGCACGGCGACGATCACGATGTCGCTCTCCCGGGCGCAGGTCGCGTTGTCCGCGCCGCGCACGCCGAGGCCGATCTCCTCCGCGGCGGCCGCGGCCCGCTCGGCCGTCCGGGAGCCGATGACCACCTGCTGGCCGGCCTTGGCCAGCCGGTAGGCGAGGCCGCGGCCCTGGTCGCCGGTGCCGCCGAGGACACCCACGACGAGCGAGGACACGTCGAGCGGAGCGGGGGCCGCCGCGGCGGCGGGATTCACCGATTCGGGTTGCGTCATGGACAAGATCCTGCCAAAGCACCGGCCGCTCCTCCATGCTGTGCCGCATGGACGCGGTGAGACTTTCCGCACTGAGCGCGACCTTGGCCGGCACCGGCCTGCTGGACGTCACCCGGGCCTTCGGCGGGGCGCTGCACCGATCGGTCACCCGGCGCACCGCGGCGGGCCTGCTGCTGGTCGGCACCGAGCGCTACGAACCGTGGCACCTGGCCGCGCACCTGGACGAGGAGGCGGCGCACTGCGGCGTCGCCGGGCTGGCCCCGCTGCTGGTGCGGCACGAGGTCCCGGCGGCGGCCCCGGCTCACCTGGCGCACGGGCTGCGGCGGCTCGGCGAGGCGCCGCGCGGCAGCACGGTGCTGGTGGTGGCGCCGCACGAACCGGGCCAGGGGCTGCTGGAGCGGGTCGAGGACGCCCGGCGCGGCGGTGCCACGGTGCTCGCCCTGGACGCCGGCGACGCCGAACTGGGCGCGCTCGCCCACGAGCGGCTGGCGGTGCCGGTGGCCGGCGAGGGCCCGTTCGACCTGGTGCAGCACCTGGTCGGCGCGGCCGCCTCGGCGCGGCCCGCCCGGGGGCTGCGCAGCCGGCTGGCCGGGCTCGCCGAACGCCTGGTCGCGCCACCGGTGCTGCGCTGGTGATCCGGCCCCGCGGACCGGCCGCGCGACGACCGGTGGCGTGGAGAGCGGTGCGGCGATCGGTGCGGCGATCGGTGGTGCACGGCCGGTAAATCGTTTGCCCGGCGCGCCCGGCCGACCGAGGATGGCCGACCGTGACGTCCGTACCACCCCCACCGCTCCCGAAACGGCTGCGCACCGCCCTGCGCGGGCTGCTCCCCGACACCGCCCCGTGGCGCAGCTCGCGGGACTTCCGGCTGCTCTGGAGCTCCGGCTGCGTGAGCAGCCTGGGCAGCTTCCTGACCTACGTCGCGGTGCCGCTGCAGATCAAGGACCTCACCGGTTCCTCCTTCCAGGTGGGCCTGGTCGGCGCGGTCGAGCTGGTGCCGCTGGTGGTGTTCGGCCTGTGGGGCGGGGCGCTCGCGGACGCGATGGACCGCCGCCGGCTGGTGCTGCTCGCGGAGGCCGGGCTCGGCCTGCTGAGCGCGCTGCTGCTGGTCAACGCGCTGCTGCCGCAGCCGCTGCTGTGGCCGATCTACGTGGTGGCCGCGCTGGTCGCGGCGGTGGACGGACTGCAGCGCCCGGCGCTGGACTCGCTCACCCCGCGGATCGTGCCGCACGAGCAGCTGACGGCCGCGTTCGCGCTGAACTCGCTGTACCGGAACGTCGGTTCGGTGGCCGGGCCGGCACTCGCCGGTGTGGTGGTGGCGGTCGCCGGGGTGCAGACCGCCTTCGCGCTGGACGTCGCCAGTTTCGGCGTCTCGCTGCTGCTGCTCGCCCGGATCCGGGCGGTGCCGCCGCCGTCCGGCGCCGAACGGCCCTCGCTGCGGGCGGTCGCGACCGGTGTCCGGTACGCGTGGAGCCGCAAGGACCTGCTCGGCACGTACGCGATCGACGTCTGCGCGATGCTGTTCGCCTTCCCGGTGGCGATCTTCCCGTTCCTGGCCGCCGAGTTGGACGCCGGCTGGGCGCTCGGCCTGCTGTACGGCGCGTCCGCGGCCGGTGCGCTGGCCGTCTCGGCGACCAGCGGCTGGACCTCCCGGATCCACCGGCACGGGCGGATGCTCGTCCTCGCCGCCCTCGGCTGGGGTGCCGCGATGACGCTCGCCGGTGTGACCGGCAACATCTGGCTGGTGCTGCTCTGCCTGGCCGCGGCCGGCGGCGCCGACCAGATCAGCGGCATCGCGCGTTCCACCCTGTGGAACCAGTCCATCCCGGACGAACTGCGCGGCCGGCTCGCCGGGGTGGAGTTGCTCAGCTACTCGGTGGGCCCGCAGCTGGGCCAGGTCCGGGCCGGCGGCGCGGCCGCGCTGATCGGTGTCCGCGGGGCGATCTGGAGCGGCGGCGCGGTCTGCGTGCTGGGTGTGGCACTGCTGGCCGTGGCCCTGCCGAGCCTGCTCGCCTACGACGACCGGACGGACCCCCACGCGGCGGCCGTGCGGGCCGCCGCCGAGGACCGCGACGCCGGCGGGCGGGAGCCGGTGCCCGCGGCCTGACGGCGGATCGGCCGCGAGGGGCCCGCCCGCTCAGTCCTCGTCGGCGTCCTCGGGCGGCCCGTCGTGCCAGCGCGGGTCGTTCTGCCACTCCCGGTTGCGCTCCGCGGCGATCTCCAGCGCCGCGGCGGCCTCGCCGGGGGTGGCGTACGGGCCGAGCCGGTCCTTGGCCGGGCACTCCGGGCCCTCCTCGACCTTGCCGTGCTTGATGCAGTAGAACCATTCGCCGGGCTTCCCGGTGGCCTTGCGGCCGAATCCCATGGGCATGTGAGCTGCTCCTGTTCGCTTCGTCGTCCGGGGTGATCCTTTCCCGGCGCCGCGCCCGTACACACGGCGCACCACCCGCGCTGCACCCGCCCGACGGCCGCCCGCACGGCCGGGTCGCTGAGGGGCCGACGGATAGACTCGCGGCATGGCTCTCGTACCCGGCACCGTGTCCCCCACCCGCAAGGTTCCCGCGCACATCGCGCGCCCGGAGTACGTGGGCAGGCCCGCGCCCGCGCCGTACACCGGCCCGGAGGTGCAGAGCGCCGAGACGGTCGAGAAGATGCGGATCGCCGGCGGGATCGCCGCCCGGGCGATGGAGGAGGCGGCCAAGCTCATCGCGCCGGGCGTGACCACCGACGAGCTGGACGCGGTCGCGCACGCCTACATGTGCGACCACGGCGCCTACCCGTCCGACCTCGGCTACCGCGGCTTCCCGAAGTCGATCTGCACCTCGATCAACGAGGTGATCTGCCACGGCATCCCGGACTCGACGGTCCTTCAGGACGGCGACATCGTCAACATCGACGCCACCGCGTACATCCACGGCGTGCACGGCGACCTCAACGCCACCTACCCGTGCGGCAACGTCGACGAGGAGTCCGAGCTGCTCGTCGAGCGCACCCGGGAGGCGCTCGACCGGGCGATCAAGGCGGTCAAGCCGGGCCGCCAGATCAACGTCATCGGCCGGGTCATCGAGTCCTACGCGAAGCGCTTCGGCTACGGGGTCGTCCGCGACTTCACCGGCCACGGCATCAACACCTCGTTCCACTCCGGCCTGATCGTCCCGCACTACGACAGCGAGCGGGCCACCGAGGTGATCAAGCCCGGCATGACCTTCACCATCGAGCCGATGCTGACCCTGGGCAGCTACGACTACGACATCTGGGAGGACGGCTGGACGGTCGTCACCAAGGACCGCAAGCGGACCGCCCAGTTCGAGCACACCCTGGTGGTCACCGCCGACGGCGCGGAGATCCTCACCCTCCCGTAGTCGGCAACGGGACGGACGGGGCCGCGGATTTCCGTTATCCGCGGCCCCGGATGCGGTCTCCCAGGGCAAGAGCACCACCCACCCTCGCGCCGCCCCTCCCGCCCTCCCCCGGGCCTCCGGGCGGCACCGCCCCCGGGAGCACCGTCCATGAGCCTCGACCGCAGATCCCTCGGAGCCGTCCTCGCCGCGCTGACCGCCGCCGCCTCACTGGCCGCCTGCGGACCGGCCGACTCCTCCGACGGCGCGGCCGCCGCCGCACCGGTGAGCGCCGCCGCGCCCGCCGAGGACCTGCCTTCGCCGCTGCCGAGCCCGACCTCGGCCGCACCGACCACGGCGAGCCCCTCCGCGAGCGCGGCGACGCCCACCCGCTCGGCGACGGCGTCCGCGTCCCCCTCCACCGCCCCGACCAAGCGGGTCTCGCTGGCCGGCTACAACCCGTCCGCGAACGCCCAGAAGGAGATCGACGCGGCGCTCGCCCTGGCGAAGTCCGACGGCCGGCGCGTGCTGCTCGACTTCGGCACCAACGAGTGCGGCGTCTGCCGGGCCGTCGACGGGCTCTTCGCCAAGAGCCGGATCCGCAGCACCCTGGACGCCTCCTACCACGTGGTGAAGATCGACCTGGAGAACAACCGGACCAACATGGCGATCCTCGGCCGCTACGACAGCTCGCACGGCTTCAGCACCCCCGTGATCATCGTCGTCGACGCCAAGAACACGGTCGTCACCAACACCAACCGGACGGGCCTGCCGAAGCTGACCGAGACCGGCCTCGACGGCTTCCTCCGCCAGTGGGCGAAGTGACGGCGCGTCGGCCGCCGCACCGTCAGGGCGGCCGCCAGGGCAGGCCGGTCCGGGCTTCGGTGGCCGCGCTCGCGGCCGGGCTGCTGCTCGGCCCGGCCGCCGGCTGCGCCTCCACCGGCGGCCCGGCGCAGCGGCCGTCCTCGGCGAGCTTCACCGAGAACGGCGTCACCGTCGACCTCTCCGTCGACCGGTGGGACGGCACGGCCGGCACGCTGACCGCCGTGTTCACCCCCACCGCGGCCGGCTACCACCTCTACAGCCTGGACCTGCCACCCGGCGGCGTCGACGGCATCGGGCGGCCGGTCTCGCTGAAGCTGCGCGGCGGCCTGGAGCAGACCGCGCGGCCCACCACCGGCGCCGCCGTGCACGACCTCCAACTGCCCGGCGGGCTGCCGCCGGTGCCGGTCTACCCGGACGGCCCGGTCACCGTGACCCTGCCGGTGCACCGGACCGCGGAGGGCCCGGCCACCGTCCTGGTCGGGTACGCCGCGTGCAGCGAGACCAAGGGCTGCCTGTTCCCCGTGGACGCCCATCCGGTCGAGGCCACCGTCGACGGCACCTCGGTGCGGTTCGCCGGCCCCGGCCCGGCCTCGCCGAGCGGCTGACCCGGCACCCTCACCCGCGGCCGTACCGGGTCCCGCCCGGTACGGCCGCCCACCCGACCCCACCCACCCGGACGACCAGGACCGGACGACCCGGCACCCGGACGAACACACCCCTGGACAGACCCATGCAGGACGCGGCACCGCCGCCCGCGGACGGCACGCCCGCCCGCCGTTCCCCCAGTCCCACCGACCGCCACCGGGCCGCCGTCCTCGGATACGCCCGCCTGTGCTGCCCGGACGGGGCCACCGCCCGCCGACTGGTCGACGAGGCCGCCCGGACGCTCCCGACGGCCGGCGCCCCGCGGCCGGAGCTGGTCGCCGCACTCCGCCGCACGGCCGCACGGTGGGCCGACACCGGACGGGAGGCCGAGCTGTCGGCCGGCTTCCGCAGCTGGCTGCACGCCGCGGCCGCCCGCCACCCGGGGGCGGGCCTCGCCGGCGCCCTGGCCGCCGTCGAACAGGAGGCGCCGCTGCTGCAGGCCTTCCGCCGGCTGCCCGCGCACCGGCAGGAGGAGCTCTGGCACGGCCTCGGCCCGGACGGGGACCTGCGCCCGCCCGCACCGCCCGCCCGGGCCGCCCTGTTCGACACCTACCTCCAGGTGTACGTGGCCCGTGTCCCGGCCCGGGCCTGCCGCCAGCTGGTCGCCCGGCTCGGCGACACCGTCCGCCGCGGCTCCGCCCCGGAACCCGGGCTCGCCGACCACCTCGCCGGGTGCGGGCCGTGCGGGACGGCCTGCACCGAACTCGCCGCCGTCCGGGACTGGCACCGGCCCGTCCTGACCCCTGCACTGCTGCTGTGGACGGGCGAGGCTCCGCCCTGCCCGCCCGTCGGACCGGCCGTCCCGTCCCCGCCCACCGCGGCACCGCGGCGCCCGGCCCCCGTTCGTACCGTGGTGGGCGCGGCAGCCGCCGTCCTGCTCCTCGTCCTCGCGGTGGCCGCCGCCCTGCCCGGCCACACGCCGGCACCGACGGCGGCCGTCCCCGTCCCCACCGGCGCGGAGCCGGCACCGCCCTCGCCCACCCCGACCACGACGACCGCGACCTCGTCCACGCCACCGACACCCGCACCCACCGCGACCCGCCCCGCACCCGCCCCCACGCCCTCCCCCACCCCCAGCCGCACCACGCCGCCCCCCGTCCCGCCGCCAGTCCCGCCGCCCAGCCCGGTGGTCACCGTCACCGTCACCCTCATCGAGCCCTAGGCAGTGGGTAGCCACCACGAGGGCGGGGGCTGCGCAGTCCGGGGTCGGCCGAACCCGCGAGGTACGCCGATTCCGCATTTGCGCAGTCCCCCGCCCCTGGTGGTGCGCCGGTCGGCGGGTGCCCGGAGGCGGGCCGGGCGGGGCGGTCGCAGGCTGGAGGTGGAGTACGGCCGACGGCGAGGTGTGGTGTCGATGGACGAGGCGCAGGGGCTCGAACGGGTCTCGCAGCGGGCCGCGGAGGCGGCGCAGCACGTGGAGGCGGTGCGGCAGCAGTCCGGCGAGGAGCTGCGGCAGGCCCTGGCAGGGGCGCGGGGGAGCTCCGGCACGCACGGCGGGCCGCCGCGCGAGGCCGCGGCCGACGCCGAGGAGCACGCGGGCCCGACCTGGCACCACCTCCGCGAGAGCTGGCACCGGCACGTCGGCGCGACGCGGGACCGCGCGTCGGAGCGCGAGGCCCGGCACGACGTCGGGGTGGCCCGGCGGGAGGCCGACTACGCCGAGCGCTACGCGCTGGAGGCCGTGGACTTCGCCCTGGAGGCGGTCGACGAGGCCGAGTACGCGGCGCTGCGGGCGCTGGAGGCCAGGTTGGAGGCCGAGGAGGCGGCGGGGCTGGGCGGCACGCCCGAGCCCTAGGCACACCCGGCCGGCCGCCCCTCCCGGAGGGTCGGCGTTTGGGTCCGCGCGGCCGCTAGGCCCTCTCTTTCGGATCTTGCCGGGCGCGCGACGCCGGGCATCTCCCCCAGCCCCGAGGGGGCCGGGAGGTGCCCCCAGCCTGGACGCACCGGCGAATCGTCCACGTACGGTCCAGTACGAGGCCGATCCGCCGGCACGCCCAGCCGGGCGCCCACCGCCGCACGCTCATCCGACAAGATCCGAAAGAGAGGGCCTAGCCGATCAGCCACTGCTCCTCGGCGACGGCGCCGACCTCGGTGCAGGCGTCGGTCAGCACGTCCAGCACCCGCAGCGGGTCGGGCAGCGGCTGGTCGGGGCCGCGCAGCCAGCGCACCTCGGAGCCGTCCGGCAGTGCGGCGGGCGGCAGCAGGGTGTACGAGCCGCGGCAGTGCCATCTCAGGCCGGGGTGTTCGGACATGGTGTCCGGGGTGGAGTCCAGCGCGCTCGTCCACCACTCGTCCTCGTCGGCGGGGGTGCCGCGGGTGGCGGTGAAGAACAGGTAGCGGTCCTCGCCGACCGCGGCGACCGGTCCGTGGACGCCGCGCTCCTCCAGCCGCTCCAGCGCGAGCCGACCCGCCTCGGCGGGGACGTCCAGCACGTCGTGGACGCGGCCGGTGGCGGTGACGAAGTTGGCCTGCGGGTCGCGGGCGAGCCAGCGGGCGAGCTGTTCGGCGTCGGTGGTCGCCTGGGTCTGCCAGGCGAAGGAGACGGGGTGCTGCGCCGGCGCCGGACAGCCGACCCGGTCGCAGGAACACCGGTACCCCGCCGGGTGGGCCGCGGGTGCCAGCGGGAAGCCCGCGCGCACCGCGCCCAGCAGCAGGTCCAGCCTCGCGGCCGCCTCCCCGCCCGTGACCGGACGGTCCTGCCGCCGCTCACGCCGCCACCAGGTCGTCCACCTGCTGCTGGCTTCCATCGGGCCCCTTCCGCTCTGCCGTGAACTGCCGTGCCTGGTGCGGCACGGCGAACGACGCACCGTCCGACGCAACAACGGCAGGCGCCCGCCACTTCCCGGGGCGCCCGTCGGTCGCATCCGCCGCAGCCGCGGCCGGGATCACCGGGGCGGCCAACGCCCGGGGCACGATACGGAGTTCGAGAAGGTACGACTCGGCGGACGGACGCGACGACACGCGCCTCGCCCGGCCCGTGCGGGCCCGCGGACCCGGGCCGAACCCGGAGGCGTACAGAGCAGGATAAGGGTGCGGACGGCCCCGGAATGACCGGGGGCGGTGCTGCGCCGGTCACACCGGCTCCACACCGCCTCTGCCGGACCTGCACGCGGGCGCCGCCGACCGGCGGCCGAGAGGGCCCGGAGCACCCCGCGTACCCTGGGAGGCGTGAAGAGCGCGGAGACCGAATTCGTGGGCGGACCCCTGGACGGCAGGGTCCTGCCGATCATGCTGGGCTCCTTCTGGACGATCCCGAAGGTCTACCGCGTGCCCGTCCCGGCCACCGCGGACCTGCCCGCCGTGACGCTGGTCTACCGGCGGTCGAAGATCTTCGGCAGCAAGGGCTGGCGCTGGCGCTACGAGTACGACGCCGAGGCCTGAGGCCGCCGGACACGCCCCTCGGTAGCGAGCACGCCCCCGGACACGCCGCCGTTCCCGGGCACGCCGCCGCCCCGCCGCGGCGGGTGCCGCGACGGGGCGGTGCGGTCGACCGCGGGACGGATCAGACCTGCTCGTCGGCGAGGATCAGGTACAGCTTGCGCTTGGCCTCGTTGAGGACGGCGAGCCCCTTGGCCCGCTGCTCCTCGGTACCCGTCAGCATGACCTGGCGGATCGCGTGGTCGACGGCGCCCATCGCCGCACCGACCTCCTGGACGGCCTCCCAGTCGACGCCCCGGCCGGCCTCCTCCCACGGGGACTCGGCCCCCGCGTCGGCCTCGGCCCGGCCGGCCTCGGTCAGGTCGAACAGCTTCTTGCCCGAGGACTCCTGAGCGACGATCAGGCCCTCCTCCTCCAGCAGCTGGAGGGTCGGGTAGACCGATCCGGGGCTGGGCCGCCACGCACCGCCGGTGCGCTCGCCGATCTCGGTGATCATCTCGTACCCGTGCATCGGCCGCTCCTTGAGCAGCGCGAGCAGCGAGGCACGGACGTCACCGCGGCGCGCCCGGCCGCCCCGGCGGCC
>NZ_BAAALD010000060.1:0-49060 GCF_039528095.1 Kitasatospora arboriphila | reverse complement strand
GCCGCTGGCACGCCAACACCGGCAACGGCTACTACGGCGGCCTCCAGTTCGACCGCGCCACCTGGCACACCAACGGCGGCACCACCTACGCGCCCCGCCCCGACCTCGCCACCCGAGACCAACAGATCGCCGTCGCCGAACACCTCACCGCCCACCGCGGCCTCGCCCCCTGGCCCACCTGCGGCACCCGCACCGGCCACAACACCACCGCCCACCACGCGGTACCCGCGCCCCGGCCCGCCACCCAGCAACCCGCCGCCGAACCGGACACCGCGGCCGATGCCGACACCGGCCCGATCCCGGCCGACTCGGCGACCGTCGTGGTCCAGGACGGCAACACCCTCGACGGCATCACCCGAACCCTGCAACTGCCCGGCGGCTGGCCGGCCCTCTACGCCGCCAACCAGGACGTCATCGGCGACAACCCCGACGTCATCCTCCCCGGACAGACCCTCCGCCTGCCCTGACGCCCGGCAGTCCGTGGCCGGCGCAGCGGTGCCGCGGAGAGGCGGAGAGGTGGGAAGGCCGGAAGGCGGCAAGAGTGTCCATACACCTGTTCGAGTTCGCGGGGGATCGACTCACGTAGGAAGGCCCACCATGAAGATCACCGTCCTCGGCACCGGACTCCTCGGCTCGCAGCTCGCCACCGAGCTACGAGCACGAGGCCACGAGGTGACCGCCGCGTCGCTGTCGTCCGGCGTCGATCTGCTCACCGGGGCCGGCCTCGACAAAGCGCTCGCCGGCGCGGAGGCAGTGGTGAACGTGACCAACTCCCCCACGTTCGACGAGCAGTCGATCGAGTTCTTCCGGACCACGGTGGGCAACCTCCTCGCCGCAGGCGAACGGGCCGGCGTGCGCCACCAGCTGGTTCTGTCCATCGTGGGCGTGGACCAGGTCCCCGAACTGGACTACTACCGCGCCAAGGCGCTCCAGGAGGAGTTGCTGCGCGGCGGTCCGACGCCCTACTCGATCGTCCGCGCCACGCAGTTCTTCGAGTTCATGGAGCCGACCATGTCGTGGACCTCGGACGAGACCACGGTGCGGCTGCCCGCGACGTTGCTCCAGCCGATCGCCAGCCGCGACATCGTCGACGTCCTCGCAGACGTGGCCACCGGCACGCCGCTCGGCGGGATTCTCGAGATCGCGGGCCCCGACACGTTCACGCTCGACGAGATCGGCCGCATGACGCTGGCCGCGCGGGGCGACCGGCGCCCCGTCGTCGTCGACAACCAGGCGGGCCTGTTCGCCGCCGTCCACGGAAACGTCCTCACCCCGGGCCCCGGCGCCCGCCTGGCACCGACTCGCTACCAGGACTGGCTCAACGGCTGACCGCTCCCAGGGACGCGAGGAACTGCGCGACACGCCACTGACACTTCAGACGGGCAAGGCGTGTTGGGTTGTTGACGATGCGGAAGGCACGCACGGCAAGGTCTCCCGCGCCGTGGGGCTGACGACCTCCAGGCGTTCCGCGGCGGCCACCAGGATGAGGGCGCTGGTGACGTCGCCGGGCGCTCCACCCTGACCGGGATGCCGTCCCGGCCGGCGCGCGCAGGATCTTGGAGGTCACCGCCACGACGGGGTTGTTCCCCGTCCACGGCACCACCGAGGATGCCGCCCGGCACAGCGAGGATCCGGCCGTATCCGGCACGTAGACGGCGCCGGGCCGGGCAGGCGCCTGATGTCGGAGAGTTCTTCGCCAGGACCGGAAGCCGTCATGTGTCCCTCCCTTCGCCCCGTGGTCTCGGACCAGCATCGACTGGACTTCCTGCCCTGCGGGGAGGCGGAGTGCGCGAGCGAGGGCCTGGACTTCACCCGCACCGCCCTCGCCGACTGGCACCTGACCACCGCAGTCGGTCAAGTGGCCGCCGACGCCGCCCTCGTCACGGCCGAGCTCCTCGCCAACCCCGCCGATCACGCCGGACATCCCCTCGCTCTGCAACTCCATTGGTCGCCGGGACGGTTGCGGATCGCCGTCACCGATCCCGGTCCCACCCCGCCGCGGCTGGTCGAGCCGCACCGGCCGCAAACCCCGCACGCCGGACCGCGCTCGCCAACCCCGACCCGCTCCTCGACAACTGACCCCGCCTCGGCGCAGGCCTGCGCAGCAGGCCTCATCCGCGCGACGCGCTTCCCTGCCCGAGCCCGGGCCCGCCGGACCGGGAGGTCAGCCCAGCCACTGCCCGGCCAAACGACGCCGGGGCGCCGGCACCTCTCCCCCGTCCCGCACCCGGCCGAGTTCCAGCAGCACGTTGAACACGTCCACGGCCGCCGCAGCGGCCGGCATCGCAGCCTCGAACGCTCGCTGCCGATCCCGCGCCGCCCACGCCCGGGCCTCCCGCTCCACCATCGCCCGCAGCTCGGCCGACCTCGCCGCCCAACCTCCGGCACCGACTCCCGTATCTCGCCCATTCCGCCGTCATCACTCACCCCCGCACACCCGCCCGGCCGTCCGGCTGTCCGGGCCGGTCCCGACACCACTGAACGCCGACAGGAACGGCCGCGAGGCGCCGGCATGGGCCGGCTCCGACGCGATGCCGCCCGGCACGGTCTGCGGCGCCGCGCACCGCACTCGGCGACACCCCGATGCCGGCCGGTGCCGCGCCCGCGAGCCGACCGCCGCCAGGCTGCCAGGCTGCCAGGCATGGGCATGGGCATGCTCACGGCCGTCGAACGGGTCGTCCAGGAAGCGCAGCAGCAGCTCGACGATGACGCCCTGTCACCGCATCACGAAAGCTTGCAAGAGCCAGTCCCAACTGGCCACTACTGAAGGTGAATACGTAATGTCGGACAGTTGCTCCTGAGCGGGCCTGCGCCTGCGCGGCAGTCGTCGACCAGGTCTGGTCGGTTCTGTACCTGTAGCAGGTATCGACCCACCCGACTTCGACGGCGCAGGGCCAGGCATTCGAGGGGCGCCGAAAACGCGAGCATCACTCCGATGGCAGACATATGATCGGGCCGGTCGTCGGGGCGGAAGCCGAGCCGGGCTGTCGGATTCAATTCGAAGGCACCGACGCTCGCGCCTGACGTTACGTCCGAGTCGAGGGGGAGACGGTTGGCCCTGCGCAAGAAAGGCACCCGCCTTATCACGGTCGATGGCACGGCCTACCGGTGGCGTGTGTCCGGTGGGGCCGGATGCTGCACAGGGTGCGCATCGGGGCGGTTCGAGTTCGTGGTTGAGCAGGCCGATCAGAAGGGCGCGGTGTTGATGGCGACGACATCGGCCTTTCCCGTGGTTCCCTCCATCGTCGGGGCGGGAGTTCGCGCCGCGCTCGATCACGGGTGGCAGCCGATGCGAAAGGGATCAGCTTTCCGACTGACCGGGCTGGCGTAGACCACAGGGTGACGGCGGGCGGGGCGAGCCGGTCGACCACCGACCGCCGCTCGCGTGGAGCACCAAGTTCCACCTCGGGCCGCCTCGGCAAGGTCGGCCTCCAACCAGCCGCGGGCCGTCCGCTGCTCGTACACGGCCCCGATGAGGGTCATCCGCCACCCCGCCGAGACTGCCGCCTGCGCGGGGCCGGGTGCACCAGGCCGTGCTCGATGTTTGCGCGGCTCCACAACCTCGCACTCGCCGGATAGCCCACCTCACCGTCGCATACCAGGAAATATGCACCCGGCTACGGCACGGATCCAAGGTCCCGTACGCATGAAGTCAGTGAAGTTCGCATTCCCATGGCTCGATGTCCGGCTCGCCCAGGGGCAGCTCCCCGGTGCAGTACTTGTAGAGCCACGTCGCAGCCCTGCGTTCAGCGTGCTTCTCGTTGACCGGCTCTCCCTGCTCGTCCAGTTCAAGGACGTTGGCGAAGATGGCGAAGCAGATCTCCACTTGTGAAGGCGAGTCACGGAGCTCTTCCCAGTAGTCAACCCCTTCGAGTAGTGGGTGGCCCACCGAGCCACGGGCGAGCCATCCGGCAAAGCGCCGGAAGGCGCTCGAAGTACCGCGACTGAGGTGTGAAGGCATACCAAGAATCTAAGGGCTGTCCCGTAAGTGATCTTGCTGTGTGATGTCTTGGTCGTGGCTGATGTGATCACGGCGTCCGTGCCGTCCTGGACAGAGCCGTTCACCGGGCTGAGCCCGCGCACCTTCGGCAAGTTGGTGACCCAGCTCCGCCGCGAGGGCGCCGACGCTCCGGGCCGGGGCCGGCCGTGGAAGCTGCCGCTGGAGGACCGGGTGCTGCTGGTCGCCGCCTACTGGCGTACCAACCTGACACTGCGCCAACTGGCATCGCTGTTCGGGGTGTAGAAGTCCGCCGCCGACCGCGTCATCGACCATCTCGGGCCGAAGCTGGCGCTGCAGCCCCGTAAGCGGTTCGCGAAGGACACGGTGCTGATCGTGGACGGCACCTTGGTGCCGACCCGCGACCACAAGGTGGCCGAGCAGTCGAAGAACTACCGCTACTCCACCAACCACCAGGTCGTCATCGAAGCCGACACCCGCATGGTCGTCGTGGTCGGCCGGCCGCTGCCGGGCAACCGCCACGACTGCCGGGCGTGGGCCGAGTCCGGCGCCAAGGCCGCCGTCGGCAAGACCACCACGATCGCCGACGGCGGCTACCCGGGCACCGGGCTGGTCATGCCGCACCGCCGCCGCAAGGGCGAGGAACTGCCCGACTGGAAACAGACCCACAACAAGTCCCACAAGCAGGTGCGCGCCCGCGTCGAGCACACCTTCGCCCGCATGAAGACCTACAAGATCCTGCGTGACTGCCGCCTGCGCGGCGACGGCGTCCACCACGCCATGCTCGGCATCGCCCGCCTGCACAACCTCAACCTCGCGGATAGGCGAGCAGACCGAACCTCAGCCGACCACATCCTCACCAGCCCCAAGATCATCTACGGGACAGCCCTTAGAAGCGAAAGCCCCTTCTCCGGCAGGCGCCCGCGCGTTGAGCGGGCCATCGTGACGGCACCCCAGTACGCGACCCAGGTATCCCCGCCGTGTCACCCAGCGGAACCCTGTATCAGCTGCGCATCCCCTCGCGGTATCCAATAACGGCTGCATCCGGTACAACGAGCAGCTTGCCGGTGGTACGCCGAGCCTCCAGATCGCTGTGGGCCTGGGCGGCCTCGGACAATGCGTAGCGGCCCGTTACGGTGACCTCAAGCGCCTTGGAGCGCACCCACTCGAACACATCGGCGGCCCGTCGGAGCAGTTCGGACCGATCGGCGATGAAGTCCCCGAGGCTGGGCCGGATCAGGGTCAGCGAACCGCCCTGGGCGAGCCGAATCGGATCAAACGGCGGCACGGCACCACTTGCCGCGCCGAAGAGCACGAGATGGCCGCGGGTTCGCAGGCTGGCGATGCTCGCATCGAAGGTGTGCGCGCCGACGCCGTCGAAGACAACCGGCAGTCCCTGACCGCCGTTGAGCCGCCTCACCTCGGCTGCGAGATCGTCGACTGCGGAGGAAAGGATCACCTCAGCGGCCCCGGCACGCTTCGCCAGCTCGGCCTTCGCCGCGGTCGACGTCGTGCCGATCACCCTGCCGCCGAGATGGGTGATGAGCTGGGTCAAAAGGAGCCCCATGCCACCGGCAGCCGCATGCACGAGCACCGTGTCGCCCCGCTGGACCGGGTAAGCGTCTGTGACGAGATAGTGCGCGGTCATTCCTTGCAGGAGCACGGCGGCGGCGGCCTCGAAGCCGATATCGTCGGGCAGCGGCACCAACCGCGAGGAGTCCACGACGGCCCGCTCGGCATAGGTGCCGGGAATCTCCACCCAACCGACCCGGTCCCCCACGGCGACGTCAGCCACGTCCGGTCCAACTTCGACGACCGTGCCAGCGCCCTCAGCGCCCGGGGTGAAAGGCAGCGGGAGGACGTATCGACCCTCGCGGTGGTAGACGTCGAGGAAGTTGACCCCGGATGCGGCGACCTCCACGACCGCCTCGCCCGGACCCGGCCGCGGCTGGTCCACCTCGGCCTCCTGCAGCACCTCGGGACCGCCCACTTCGTACACCTGAATCGCTCGCATGACCCTCCAATAGCGGCTCTCATCCCCCACCAACCCCGTTGATGGGGATCCGATTCCCGGCATGCAGATCAACGCCCGCCGGCGCCGCACGCCACGACCAAGATCATCGCACAGCAAGATCACTTATGGGACAGCCCTTAAGGGCTGTCCCATAAGTGACCGTTGAGATGGCCGGGACAAGGTGGGCTGATCGCCGGTGGGTCGGGCTATGCGGCCTGGAGAAGGTTGTGGAGGCGGGCGATGCCGAGCATGGCGCGTGGTGGACGCCGTCGCCCTTGAGCCGGCCAGAGCGCAGCGTCCGCTCCCGCCTCGTCCGCGACGTTCCGTCAAGCCGGTGCGGCTCTTCTCGATAGCAACCCGCCGCAGGCCTTGACGGACGAGATCTGACGTCGTGCCATGAGAGGACACCGCGACGGGGGGATGACACGATGGCGGCAGAGGGACATGACGGACCCAGTGGCGAGCCCGAGAGCCACGATGAGGTCCCACAGAGCAGCGCTCCAAGAAAAATCCCACCTGGCAATGACTTCGCCCATGTGGCTTGGATCGTCCTGGCTCTCATCGTCTTCGGGCTGATCTTGACCGCGGCATCCGGCGCCGGCGATTGCTCTGCTAACTGCGACGGCAACACGGGACCCTTGTGGCACTGATCACCGAGCTGCCCGCGAACCTGGCCGCCGCCTCGCTGGTCGCCACCACCGGTTCGCTGCTGCAGCGCCATCGCCGGGGCGTTGCGGTCGACGATGCGGTCGGCAGCCGACTTCGACACTCCATACAGCGGCGCCAACTGCCGCAGCGGAGGTTGGCCCGCCAGTATCCGGCGACCAGCAGGCCCCAGTCCTCCAGCGGCAGGCCTCAGGGCCGCCCCTTGCGGACCGAGCCTGCACCTTCCCACCGCAGCGTGGGTGGACAGCTTGCCGAACTGCCTCGGACACAACCCGGTGAACGGGGATAGCAGGACGGCTCCGACGCCGTGAGCACACCAACCACAGCAAAACCATCTCACCCAGGACCAGCAGTTACGGGACAACCCTTAGCCACAGCGGGCCACGGTCACATCGCCGACCTCGCATCGCTGGGGCCGCACGCCAGCGCCGCGGCTGGAGTAGGCCACGGAGCTCCGCTTGCCGTCGCACTGGCTCTGCGGTGCCGTCATGGTGTCGTTGCCGGCGCCCGCGCCGGGCACAAGGACGGGTGATTGCCGCCCGGAGGGAAGTCTCGTTCGGGAGTTCCGCCTCTGGGCGGCACGTTCGGGTTCGCCGGGAGCTCGGCCGGCAGGCAGCAGGACGGAGCGTCCCAGTACCGGCACCGCCGGGCGGCGTGTCACGCCGCCGTCCCGGCGTCGTCCTGCCCGGTGCCCGGGGGCGGCGCTCCCATCCTGACCGACAGCACGGACCCCGGGTGGAGGTGGCAACGTATGGCGGAGGCTGGGATCGACTACGCAGCGGCGTTCCAGGCGCTTCCCGGCGCGATCACGCTCCTCACCCCGCAGCTCGTGTTCGCGGCCGCCAACGAGACGTTCCTGCGCCAGGCCGAGCGCAGCCGCGACGTGGGCGAGCCCGGGGTTGAACGTCTCGGAGCAGCCGTCACTCCGGACGGCTGGCACACCTGGCCCGACGACCCGCCCAACCGATCTGACCGACCCCGTCCGGCGCCGCGGGCCCGGCTCGCGGCGCCGGGCCCAGTGCCGACCATTGCCCGCCCCGACAGGTGTGCACCGGTGATCCCGGTGCTGGGCAGTTCCTCGGCCGAGGGCCGCCGAGAACCGCCGAGGGTCGCCGAGGCAGGCGTCGGGCACAGCATGACGGACGGTCAGGACGAGGGCTCGGATGCTCTGCGGCGCTTCGACCGCCGCCGGTGGAGGACGGCGGCTGCGGCAACGGCAGCGGCGAGGGCTGCGGCGAGGGCTGCGGCGATTGCGGCGGTGACCAGGCCGGAGCTCTCGGATTGGGCGGTTTGCGTCAGCGGGGCGGCGGACGCCGGTGCTGGAGGGGCCGGCGGGGTGGTGGCGGAGGAGGCGGTGCTTGCGGCGGCGGAGGCGTCCGTTCCCGGCGGGGTGGTGGCCGGGCTTGCGGAGGATGGGGCCGGGGCGGACGGAGGGGCGGCGGAGGACGGAGGGGCGGCGGAGGACGGGGTGGGAGGGGCTTTCGCGGCGGTGACCTCGAAGGGGGCGACGGTGTCGTCCTGGCCGGCGTTCAGGGTGCAGGGGACGTCGACCCGGCCGGGCCCGGCCAGGTTGCCGTCGGCGTCCTTGGGCACGAGGTGGAGGGTGAACTTGTCGGCGGTCACGCGCCCGGTGCCGGGGCGGGTGAAGGAGAGCCGGGGCGCGTTGCCGGTGGCGGGGATCTCGAAGGCGCCGGAGGCGGGAACGGGGGTGCGGGTGATGGCGAGGTGGACGGGGACGGCCCTCTCGCCCTGCGGGGCGAGGACGCGGGTCTCGGCGTCGACCGAGCCTTCGATGCTGCGCACCCCGAGCACGTAGCGCAGGCCGAGGGTGAAGGAGGCCTCGACGGTGGCGGCCGCCCGGATGGCGAAGGCCGGGCTGGACTCGCCGGCCGGCAGGGTGGCCGGGATGTCCGCGGAGATCCTGGCGGTGATGGCCTGTCCGCCGATGGTCGGGAAGACGCAGGTGTAGTGCAGGGTGGGGGCGGCGGGCCGGGCGGCCGCGGGGGCGGTGGCGAGGGCGCCGACGAGGGCGGTGGCGGTTGCGGCAACGGCCGCGCGCCGGGTGCGCCTGCTCGGGCGGTGCGTACGGGATTCGGCGCTCATCGTGCCCCTTCCGTCGAGTGGTCGCGCCGGCGCTGTTCGCGGCCGTGGCGCTGCTGGTGGCTGCGGCTCAGGTGGCTCTGGATCCAGGCGTGGCGGAACTGGTAGACCGCACCGACCTGGCGGAGCACACCGCGCTGGTGGGCGTCGTCCAGGAAAGCGATCAGCGCCCAGGGCAGTTGCCCCGTGAGCGGCAGCCATATGCGGGCCAGTGCCACCCACTGGCCCCAGGCGGTCAGGCTCAGTCCGTAGCCGAGCCCGGCGCCGAACGCGGCCTCCAGTCCGAACACCAGGCCGACCTCGAAGCCACGCAGCGGCCCGTACACGATGCCGTTGAGCAGGCCGACGCCGATGCCGAGGACGAGCGCCCAGGTGAGCAGGTGGTAGGCGACGTTGCGGCGGTCGATGTGCAGCAGGTCGGCGGGGCTGACGACGGATTCGGAGCGGACCGGGGCCTCGAACAGGGCGATCAGGCCGAAGACCAGCCCGGTCGCGAGGGCGATCGGCGGGATGAACAGCAGCCCGGCGGCGAGTCCGGCGCCCTGCCCGTCGGCGAGTCCGATCGGAGCCACCAAGCCCTCGTCGACCAGGATGAGCAGCGCCATGCCGGCTGCTCCTGCACACAGGCCGATCAGGGACCGGGTGCGGGCTTTGCGGCGGGTCATCGGGGTGCCGGTGCTGAGCCGCATGCGGACCGGCGAGGGTCTGAGGGCGGCGCGGGCGGAGGCGTGCCAGTAGACGAGTCCGAAGAGCGTGCCGGCGGCGAGGCCGTGCAGGACGCCGACCAGCAGGCCGCGGACGACGGCGAACCGGAAGCTGTGCGCGGTGGCGACCAGGTCGACGGGGAGGTTGCCGATGGCGGTGGTGACTCCGAAGGCGATGCCGGCCAGGACTGCGATGATCACGGTGCGCGAGAGGCGGCTCATGCCGGTGCCGACCTCCCACCAGGTGAGGTCCTGCCGTTCGCGGCCGAGCCGGGTCAGGTGGTCGGCGAGGTGGCCGAGCCAGCGTTCGGCGCGTTCCGCGTCCCACGGTCCGGGCCGGCGGTGGGCGGTGCCGAGCCGTTCGGTGGGACGGGGGCGGTAGACGGCGGGGACGAACCCGGCCAGCAGGTGCTCCTCGATCGCCTCGGGGTCGGGGAAGCGGGCGGTGTCCAGGAGTTCGCCCGGCCGACGTTCGGGGTGGTCGCTGTACATGGTGCGGGCGAGGGCGATCATCAGCGGGGTGCGCAGCGCGGCGGCGAGGTTGGCGCGGCCCGCGCTCTGCGCCGTCCGGGCGGGGTCGAGGACGGTCTCCCAGGTCGCGCCCTGCCCGTCGGTGTCGGCGGGCCCGGGGAAGGCCGGGTCGGTCCGGGGCAGGTAGCCGCGCAGGTCGTCGAGGTCCAGGTCGCGCAGTTCCAGGACGACGGCGGCGGCCAGCGGGGCGTGGGCCGTCCGGACGGCGGCGGTGAACTCGGCCTTCCGGCTGGTGAGGACAAGCGGCAGCCGGGACAGGTTGAGTGCTTCGAGGGCAGGGGCGCGCAGGTCTTCGGCGAGTTCGTCGAACCCGTCGAGGACGGGGAGGACGAGGTCGTCGTCGAGCAGGTCCGCGGCCAGCGTCTTGCCGCTGGGGACCCGGCGGGCCAGGTGCGGGTAGTCGCGCAGCAGCCGGCCGATCAGCCAGTCGCGCAGGGCCACGGTGGTCGGGTCCCAGGCGCCGAGGCTGAAGATCACCGGCACTCGTTCGTTGCGGGTGCGGGCGTCCAGCAGGTCGAGGGCGAACCGGACCGCCAGGATCGACTTGCCCGATCCGGCCCGGCCGAGGACCACCAGCCGGCCCGACGGTATGCGTTGGTAGATCGCGGCGACCCGCCGCAGGTCGCCGCTGAGGTCCGGTTCGACGCGGGCCTCCCCGGGGGCCAGCAGGAGGGCGTTCGCCGACTGGTCGGCCACCCCCGCCGGCACCTGTTGCCAGCGCACCGGCAGCGCGAACGGGTGGTGCACCCGGTGTTGGGCCTCCTCGCGGCGCCAGCGCTGTCGGCTCTCGCGGGCCAACTCCTCGGCGGCGTCGGCGAGCGGGCCGTGGTCCCGGGGCGGCGGCGGTGCTCCCGGCGGGGGCACCTGCGGTGACGGTGTCTCAAGTGATGGAGCATCGGGTGATGGGGCCTCGGGTGCGGCCGGGCCTGTGCCGCCGCTGAGGGCGCTCAGCCGCCGGCGGTCCTCGGGGCCGGCGTCGAGCGCGTCCGCGATGCGGTTGATGGTGCCGAGCCGGTGGTCGAAGGGCCGGTCGGTCTCGATCCGGCGGACGGTGCTCTCGCCGAGCCCGGCCCGCTCGGCGAGCTGGAACTGCGTCAGGCCGGCCTGCTTCCGTAACTGCCGCACCAGCGCTCCGAGCGTCTCCGCCACGACCCGTCCTTCCCCCGAGGAATCGAAACAGGGGCGAGCCTACCCTGACGACCGGTCACATATGACCGGTGCTGTGACCTGTGCCTTTGCCTGACGCGACGCCAGCATCGGCGGTGCGGACAACGGTCCCGCGGCCCCGGCGCACCCCGTTGCGCGGCCCGGGCCGCCCCCGTCCGCGACACCAGTGCGTGAACTTGAAGGAGGCGGTGTTCCGATGGCGGAGGCGAAGGGCGTCCTGCTGCCGGCCTACGTGGTGGCCGACGAGTCGGGCTCGATGGCCCCGTACCAGCGGGAGCTGGGGGACGGGGTGGCGTCGCTGTGCGAGGGGCTGCGGGCGGAGCCGATGGTCGCGGCCAAGCTCCGGCTGGCCGTGCTGGGCTTCTCCGACGACGTCCAGGTCCGGCTCGCGGTGGCCGACATGCGCACCGAGACCACGGTGCCCCGGCTGGTGATCCGCGGGGTGACCAACTACCGGGCCGTCTTCGAGGACCTGCTGCAGCGGATCCCCGGCGACGTGAAGTGGCTGCGCGGCGAGGGCTACCGGGTGCACCGCCCGGTGGTCTTCCTGCTCAGCGACGGCCAGCCCACCGACGGCTCGTCCTGGCACGCGCCGCACGCGGAGCTGACCGACCGGGATCGCACGCCGACCGCGCCGAACATCATCGCCTGCGGTCTCGGCGACGCCCGGGCGCAGACCATGGTCGACGTCGCGACCCGCCCGGAGTTCGCCTTCCTCGCCAAGTCCGGCGCCGACGTCGGCCGGGCGATCTCGGAGTTCTTCCACTCGCTGACCATGAGCCTGGTGGCCTCCGGACACGCCCTGAACTCGGCCAACCCGCAGTTGGTGGTGAACCGGCCCGACCAGTTCACCATGGCCATCGACGAGGTCGGCCGGTGACGCCCGCCCGCCGGGGCGACCCGGACCCCGCGCCGCCGGCGGCGCCCCCAAGGCCCGCCGGGCCGCCCCGGGCGACCGGGCCGGACCCGGCGCCGTGGCAGCGGATCACCGTGGACGTGCCGGGCCTGGAGTTCGAGGCCCGGCCGCCCAGCCAGTACGCCTTCGACTTCCCGGACAGCGAGTGCGAGGGCTGGTCCACCGACCGGCTCACCCTGCGGTTCGCGTCCGTCCGCGGCGCCAAGCACCGCTACTATCGGCAGCCGCGCCAGGACGCGGCGCGCGCCGCCGTGCACGAGGCCACCGGCGGCATCGTCTTCGCGGTCGCCGACGGCGTGTCCAGCGCCGCCGAGTCCCACCAGGGCGCCGTCGAGGCGTGCCGGGCCGCCGTCGAACGCATCCTGCACTTGCTCGACCGGAGCCCGGACCGGCTCGACGGCGCCGACGTCGCGGCCCAGGCTGCGGAACGGCTGCGCGAACTGGCGCGGTGGCGGCTCGGCGTCGCCGCGCCGCAGGCGGCCGAGGTGGCCCGGCTGTACGCGACCACCCTGGTGGCGGGGGCCGTCCGTGCCGCAGGCGACGCCCTGGAGGTCGAACTCTTCCGGATCGGCGACTCCGCGGCGTGGCTCCTCGACCGGGCCGGCGGCGGCTACCACCCGCTGTTCGGCGGCAAGGCCGTACCGGGCACGCCGCTGGTCAGCAACGAGGTCTCCCCGCTTCCCCTGGTCCCCGACCGGCCGGAGACGGCCGTCGGACGGCTGGCCGAACCGTGGGTGCTACTGGTCGGCACGGACGGGTTCGGCGATCCGCTCGGCGAGGGCGACGGCCGGGTCGGGGAGCTGTTCGCCCGTCAACTCGCCTCGCCGCCGCCACCGTTGTGGCTCGGTCACGTGCTGGACTTCACCCGGGAGACCTTCGACGACGACCGCACCCTGCTGGCGATCTGGCCCCGGGCCGAGGGACACAGGTGAGCGCGGGGCCGGCCGCCCCGGTCGAGTTCGCCGCGCTGACCCTGGGTGGGGAACTCGGCCGAGGGGGCCAGGGATCGGTCCACCGGGTGTGCAACAAGCGCATCAACGAGTCGGCGGCCGACGGCGGTTGGGAGGTCGTCTACAAGGAGTACGCCCCCGCGGTGCTGCCGCAGGTGGACGCCGGCGCGCTGGCCGCCGCGGTCGCGCTGCCCGGGCGGCTGACCGGCGAGCAGGCGCGCTGGCTGTGCGAGAAGACCTCCTGGCCGGCTGCCGTGGTCCGGCGCGGAGGACAGACGTGCGGGTTCCTGATGCGGGCCGTCCCCGACCGCTTCCACTTCACGCTCCGGACCCTGGCGGCCGGCAACCAGGGCTCGCCCCGGCTCGCCACCCTGGAGTACCTCCTCAACGATGACGCCTACGTCGCCGGGATCGGGCTGACCGTCACCGACCGGGATCGGCTGCTCCTGCTCGCCGACCTGGCGACCACCCTCGACCGGCTGCACCGCTTCGGCGTCGCCGTCGGCGACCTTTCGCCGAAGAACCTGCTCTTCACCCTCGCACCGCGGCCCGAGTGCTTCCTCATCGACTGCGACGCGGCCCGAACCGACCGTGCGACGGTGCTGCCGCAGGCCGAGACCCCGGACTGGCAGGTCCCCGCGGGCGAGGAACGGGCGACGCCGCACAGCGACACGTACAAGCTCGCCCTGCTCGCCGTCCGCCTCTTCGCCCGCGACCAGAGCACGACCGACCCGGCCGCGCTGGCGGCGATCGTCCCGGCCCTCGGAGCCCTGGCCCGCGCCTCGCTCCGGACGGACCCGGCCGCCCGGCCGACGCCCGCCGCCTGGGCCGAGCAACTGGCCTCGGCATCCGGCAGCCTGAAACCCGGCCGCGGGCCGAAGGCCGCCGGGGGAACGAAGCCGGGCGGGGCAGCGAAGCCGAAGCCGCCGACCGGACCGGCCGCCCTGCGACCGCGCGTCAACAGCGGTGGCGGACCCGCCGGTTCGGCAGCGGGGAACGCGGGAGCGGGCAGCACGGCGGCCGGGGTCGGCAAGGTGCTCGCCGCCGTGGCCGCCGTCGTGGCAGTGCTGCTGTTCGTGACCCACCGCGACGACTCCCACCCGGCCGACGCCAAGGCGGCCGCCGACAGCCACCCGCTGACGCTCAGTCACCCACCGCGTCCCGCCGGCAGCTCGTACCGGATCCCGCA
This sequence comes from Kitasatospora arboriphila, assembly GCF_039528095.1. Lineage (NCBI taxonomy): Bacteria > Bacillati > Actinomycetota > Actinomycetes > Kitasatosporales > Streptomycetaceae > Kitasatospora > Kitasatospora arboriphila. The sequence continues at coordinate 34,865 of NZ_BAAALD010000060.1, read as the reverse complement.
GCCCGATCCGACCGTCAGCAGCACCCGCCCACGAACCCCGACCCCGACCCCGACGCCCACCCCGAGCCCGAGCCCGAGTCCGACCGATCCGGTCGCCACCGCGGGCGTCGGCGACTGCTTCTACGACACCGGGACCAGCGGCCACGCCGACCTCACCCCGGCCACCTGCACCGCAGGGACGTTCAAAGTCGTCCGGATCAACGAGGGCAGCACCGACCTGGACGGCTGCGCCAACGTGCCCGGAAACGACGAGAGCGTCAGCTCCAAGCGCTACTCGCGGGTCCTGTGCCTCAGTTACCAGAGCTCCGGCGGGGACTCCTACCACGCCCGGCAGGGCGACTGCGTCTTCGGGCCGTCCGGCACGGGACCGTGGTCGGTGCTGTCCTGCCGGACCGGCGCCTTCAAGGTCCTCGCCGTCTACCGCGGCACCAGCGACCACTCCAAGTGCGACAACTGGCCCCACTACAACCAGTGGCGGACCGTCTCCGGCCCCAAGGGCGCCGACCTCGACGTCCTGCAGTGTCTGTCCATGGTGTTCCCCGACGACGCAGGCTACGCCACTGTCCGCGAATGCCTGCTCAAGTCGGGTTCCACCTTCACCAACGTCGGCAGCTGCGACCGCTCGAACGTTTACGTCACCGGACGCACCAGCACGCCGAACTACCCGACGTTCTGCGGCCAGGACGGCTCCACCTACTGGCGCTCCAACGAGTTCCCCGACCTCGGCTACACCGTCTGCTGGCGCTGGCGCTGACCCCCACCGCCGCTGCGCATTGACCGACCCACCATCCCACCGACGAAGTTCAAGGACCTGACATGGCATATCGCTACCGGTGCGGCGAATGCGGCTTCAAGACCTCCTGGGGCACCGAGTCCCAGGGCGAGCGGGAGCAGATCGCGCACTACACCGACCGCCACCCCGGCCTGCGCCCCGGCGGAACGGTCGAGGCCAACACCAAGAACCCGGAGGGGGGCATCGGCTGCCTCGGCTTCCTCGCCGTGCTGTTCCTGCTGTTCGTCCTCGCCGTCGCGTGCAACCGATGAACGGCGCCGACCCGAACACCCCGATGAGGAAGAGGTCATGACGAAGCATTACTGGAACCAGGGCCCGGCCGCACCGGCACCACCCACCTGGCAGCAGACGCCACGCGCGGTGCCGCCCCAGCTCGGCCGTAGCGGCGGCGCGGCGGCACCGGCCCCGAGCGGGCCTGCGCCCGCCACGCCGCCCGCCACGCCGCCCGCCACGCCGCCCGCCACGCCGCCGGCTGCGGCGCCGTCCGGGGCGCCGTCCGGGGTGCGGGCAACGCGCCGGGGAGCCGGGGTGCTGCGCCACTGGCGGCTGCTGGTGGCCGCCGTGGTCCCCTGCCTTCTGCTGGCCAGCGTCGGGTGGTGGTTCTGGCCGCAACAGCCGACGGGCCTTCCGCCGCACATCGCCGAGGGGACCGTCCAGGCGGACCTGATCAGCACTGACGGCGTCAGCAAACTGGTCGGGGCGACGGTGGCGGCCGGGCCCCAGTCGAACCGGCCGCACGCCCCGCTCACCACGGCCCCGTCGGGCTGCGCTGTCGCCGCCGGACCGACGACGCAGTCGGTCTACGGGCAGGCGTGGAAGGCGTTCCTGTCGGCGACCTACCAGGACGCCGGAGGCTCGGGCAGCTACACCGTGAACCAGGTGATCGGCGTGTTCCCGGACGGCAAGAAGGCGGGCGCGGCCTTCCGCACGCTCACCGACGGCCTCGCCAAGTGCCCGTCCTCAACACTCACCGACCAGGCCGGACGTACGTCGAAGTGGGCCTACACGGCGCACCCCGCCACCGAGGTCGCGGTGGCGTGGACCGCGACGCAGGGCGACACCGTGAACTGGGCCTGCTACCACCAGGCGCGGGTGAAGGGCGCAAGCCTGATCCAGGCCTCCGTCTGCCAGGCCGGCGACGGCGAGCCCGCCGTCTCCATGATCGCCGACGAGCTCACCGGCAAGGTGACCGGATGACCGCGCCCTCGCGCAGGACGGCCGCACGCCGCCGGCGGACGCTGCCCCGCATCCTCCACCTCGTGCTGATGGCGCTCCTGGCGCCGATCGTCGCCGCGGGAGTGCAGACGATCGCGGCAGCCGACGCCGTGGCGGTCACGGTACAGGCGGGCACGCTTGCCCCCGTCCCGCTGGTGGCGCCCCGGGGGTTCGAGGCCGCCCTGGCGACCCTCCTGGTGGAGATCAACGACGCGAACCGGCAGGCGGCGGAGCTGGCCCGGCAAGAGAAGGACGTGGTCGCCGAGGCGGAGCGGATCACCAAGGAGTCCGCCGCCATCCGCGACAGCAAGGCGGCGCTCAACGCCAGGGTCGCCGCGGTGAACCAGGAGATCAGCGACCACAACGAGCGCGCGAAGGCCGTGGATGGCGAGATCACCGCCCACAACGCCAAGCCGCACACGTTCCAACTGCCCGCGGAGGCGGGCGCGGCCGCCGCCTTCGACGCCGAGGCGCGCCAACTGGAGTCCAGGAGGAACCAGGAAAACGCCGTCGAGGACAAGATCCAGGGCGAGGAGAGCCAGATCCGGCAGGAGGCCTCCCAGGTCGACGCCAGGTCCTCCCAACTCGACGCAGCCTCCAAGGCCAATGACACGAAGGCCTCCGATCTCACGACGAAGCAACAGCAGCTCCAGTCCCGAGGCCAGCAACTGCTCGCGCAGATGGCGCAGGCGATCCAGAGCTTCGCCTCCGTTCCGTCGAACCCGGCGGCCGCCATGGACCAGGGCGGTGACGCGCCCGCTCCGGCGCCGCAAGCCGGCAACCGGTTCGCCGGCCAGGACGAGGACACCGGCGACAGCCCCTACCGCCGGCCCCGGGCCGCCGCACTGACGCAGTACGCGAAGCAGCACGGCACCACCGTCGACACCCGCCCCGGCACGGCGTACCTGACGCCCGACGCCGTCCGGCAGCTCTCCCCCGCGCAGGCAGCCACCCTCGGCAGCCCGTCCATCAGCTACGACGGGCTGGTCCGCAAGCCCAACGGCCACTACACGGCGCTACGGGTGCGGGCCCCGGCCACCACCACTGCCCCGGCCCCGGCACCGGCACCGGCACCCGCGGCCTTCGAATCCGGCGGGCTGGTCGTGCACCGCAATGGCGAACAACTCCCCGTCGACGAGGTCACGACGGTCCAGGAGGCGCCCGTCGCCGCCGCACCCGGCCCCGCCAACCCTGCCTCCGGGGGGAACGGCAACCGGAGCGTCCCCACCTGTGAGGACTTGAAGCCTTCAGGGGCCACGGACCTGAATGGCGGAGGATGGGTCGACTACCTGCCGTCGGACGCTCAGGGCCGCAACCGGGGAGTCAAGGCCTGTCTCGAAGGGAAGCCCAGCTCCAAGAGGGGGCAGTCCGCGGGCGGCGACATCCGGGGCTGGAGCGACGCTCAGGCGCGGGCGACCGCCCTCGGGTTCCCTGACCCCGATAAGGTCCTCGCTCGCTGCCACTCCGTGCCGCGCATGGCTGGCGGAACGAGGGACGAGCGGAACCTGACGCCTTGCTTCCAACAGGGGGCCAACACCAACCAGGCAACCGGCGGCACCATCACCAACAGCATGCGGACCTTCGAGACCAGGGCCGAGAGCGGCATGAACCGGGGTTATGTGCTGTACAACGTGCGTCCGCAGTACAACAGCACCATCAGCACCATTCCAAGCGAATGGGACATGTCGCTCTACGCGTGGGATGCCACCACCGGGGCGAGCACGGACTCCGCATGGACGGTCGTGGACAACGCGCGCTACGGCCCGAGCGGACTCGTGAACCTGGGAAACTAGCCTCCGGCGAGAACGGGCGGCCGACGGGAGTGGACGTGAACGTCGAGGAGACGCTGGACCGGCTCGGCGCGGTGATCGGGCCGCCGCCTGAGGACGGAGTGGTGCCGGTCCCGTGGGAGCGCGCGCCGGGGGAGATCGGTTTCCAGCTGCCCGCGGACTACCGGGCGTTCGCCGACCGGTACGGGTCGGTCAGCATCAGCAACGAATTGCACATCTACACGCCATCGGCAGCGCCCAGTTCCCAGATCGCGGAGCCGGTCGGCTTCGAGGGGTTCCTGTTTAACACGACGGAGCCCTACGGATACTGTGCCTGGCTGGCCCAGGCCTACCGGGACGGGGATTATGACGAGTGCCCGTATCCGCTGTTCCCGGCCGAGGGCGGGCTGCTGAAGTGGGGCAACAACTACAACTCCGACCATTTCTTCTGGCTGATACGGGGCCCGGACCCGGACCGCTGGCCGGTCGCTGCCAAGTTCCACTCGATGCGGGAGTGGGACCTGTTCGAGGGCGGCTTCCTGAAGTTCCTGCTGGCCGCGGTGACGCAGCAGTACCCGTACCATGATGATGTTGTCCCGGACGGGCTGAAGCAGGTCGGTGACGGCCGTGCTTATCGTTTCAAGGGTGACTGGTCCAAGCGACTGTGACTGACCGTCATTCTGGTTGTGACGGTTGGCTGCCGATCTGGGGTGTTGGAGTTGACCAACGAGCTGGTGCGTGATTGCGGTGGGGATGCGCCGGCCCAGGAGGCATGGCAGGCAGTGGTCGAGGGCCTGCGGCACGCGGTCCGGGGCGGCGTGCGGCTCCGGGCCGCGGGTGCGGGCGCCAAGCACCGGCCGGTGTTCACCGACCGGGCGGTCGCGGCGCTGATCCATCTGCGGCACGGCCTGCCGCGCGCGGTCCTGGGACTGCTGCTCGGCGTCGACCGCTCCACGATCACCCGGGCCGTCGCCGAGATACGGGGCATGCTTGCCCGCCGCGGCTTCGCGGTGCCGGACCGCCCAGGGTCGCCCGGCTGGAGCAATGCTCGGAACCTGTGGATCGGCTCGGGAGGGCATACCTTCCCGGGTAATTGATCGATAGGTCACCGAGCAAGGCCGACGTTGCAGCGCTGGCCGGAAAGACACGCCCTGTGCTCACCGTGGTCAACGAGGACGACACTACGCGAGACGGCTCCTTGCTGGACGAGATCGTCCGCGAAGGCGCGAGGCGGATGCTGGCCGCCGCGCTGGAGGCCGAAGTGAACTCCTACATAGCCGAGTTGGCTGATGAGCGGGACGAGATGGGGCGCCGCCTGGTGCTCCGCAACGGCTACCACCAGCCCCGGAAGGTCACCACCGCCGCCGGCGTCATCGAGATCAAGCAGCCGCGGGTCAACGACAAGCGGGGCGATCAGGCCACCGGCGAGCGCCGGCGGTTCTCCTCGGCGATCCTGCCGCCGTGGTGCCGCAAGTCCCCGAAGATCGCCGAGGTACTACCGCTGCTCTACCTGCACGGCCTGTCCACTGGTGACTTTGTGCCTGCCCTGGAGCAGTTCCTCGGCTCCTCGGCCGGGCTGTCGCCGGCGACCGTGACCCGGCTGACTGCCCAGTGGCAGACCGACCGCGCCGTGTTCCAGGACCGCGACCTGTCTGGCACCGACTACGTCTACGTCTGGGTCGACGGCATCCACCTGCGCATACGCCTGGACGAGGCCAGGGCCGCCGTCCTGGTGGTCATCGGAGTGCGCGCGGACGGCACCAAGGAACTGGTGGCCATGACGGACGGCTTCCGAGAGTCGTCCGAGTCCTGGGCCGCGCTGCTGCGGGACTGCGCGAGACGGGGCATGCGTGCGCCCGTGCTCGCGGTCGGCGACGGGGCACTCGGGTTCTGGAAGGCCCTGCGCGAGGTTTTCCCCGGCACCCGCGAGCAGAGATGCTGGGTTCACAAAACCGCCAATGTTCTCGACGCCATGCCGAAGTCGGCTCAGCCGGCGGCGAAGAAGGCGATCCAGGACATCTACAACGCTGAGGAACGCGACCACGCCGAGCAGGCCATCCAGACCTTCGCCAAGCTCTACGGCGCGAAGTTCCCCAAGGCCGTCAAGAAAATCACCGACGACCAGGACGTCCTGCTGGAGTTCTACAACTACCCGGCCGAGCAATGGATCCATCTGCGGACCACCAACCCGATCGAGTCGACCTTCGCCACAGTCCGACTCCGCACCGAGGTCACCAAGGGCGCCGGTTCCCGCGCCGCCGGGCTCGCCATGGTCTTCAAGCTCGTCGAGTCCGCCCAGGCCCGCTGGCGAGCCGTCAACGGCGCCCATCTCGTCCCACTCGTCCGCGCGGGGGCCCGCTTCGAACGCGGCAAGCTCGTCGAGCGCCCTGGGGCGGTCGCGGCCTGAACGAGCAGTGACGAGGTCTGGGGGTGCGGGGCCCTACATCAGGTCGCTGATCACTGGGTGATCCGTGGAGAGGGGGCAGACGAAGACGCGCATGGCTTCGTGGTTCCCGACGACGACGTCGGTCGGCTCGTTGTGCCGGAGCCGTTCACTCGAACTGCCATCGAGAAAGTCGGCAGGCGCCCAGCTCTCCGTGCCGCCGTCCCATTCTTCACTGTCGATCGCGGCCACGAAGCGCATCCCGCTGCCGCACGTGCCGCACCGTACCGGTCCGTCGTAGCCCTGGTAGTTCCAGGGTTCATGGCCGCCGAGTTTCCAGCCCGGGGCGGTCGAGAGGTCCCAGGAGTAGCGGGGTTCGTACTCCTCGGGGTCGTCAGGGTCGCTGAAGGTCTTCATCTCCCATTCCTCGACGCGGGCCTCGAACTCCTTGCCCAGAGCACCCGGGTGCGGGTACTCGATCACCGGCTCCGGCCGCAGCAGGCATGGGGTGGGCAGATAGCCGGGCGCACCGATGGCCAGCGGTTCCGGCGGGGTCAGGAAGCGGTCTCCCAGGTCAGCGCTGCGGCGGTAGCGGACCTGGACCCACGGGCCGGCGATTCCGTTGTAGGGCGCTGTCCGATCGTCGTACGTGTGCTGGAACGGACACCAGAGGATCTGGAGGAGGTCAATGTCGTCCGGATAGCCGTCGTACCAGGGCACATCATGCGCGTAGACCTGCAACACGGGGAGCAAGGGCCACGGCCCGTCCGCGGAGGACTCGTCCGAGGTGGTCCGACCGTAGTGGGCGGAGCTTGCCGGCCGTTCACTTCGGACGTCGGCGGGACTACGTGGCTGCTCGTACGTCAGATGACGGCCCCCCGGGCAGGTCGGCCAGACCTCATCCTCCGGCCAGGCCAGCGGTCCTCCCACAGAACTGTCCCGCGGGCCCGGATTCGCCGGCGCAGGATGCAGTCGGACTGCTGTCCTCGCATGGACGGCGAGCTCGGGAAAGACCAACGTGACATCGAACGGTCGCGGAGGAGACACCGGGGCTTTCACCGCCGCCCCCGACGGCTTCCGACGTAGTCACCGCGGCCGGTTGGAAGACCACCAGACAGCCATGGCGTCTGGACCAGACAAGCAGACATTTCCTTGATCACACACGGCATCGTACGGAGGAGCGTCCTCCCGCAACAGGAGGTCTGCGGCATCAAGACCATAGTGGTGGCGCCAGCGTTCCACAGGTCTTGACAATTACTCCCGGCTGCGGACCCTCACAGACGTCTTCGCGTACGCCCAGGCCGAAGGTGTGGTCTTGCGGCTGAACGCCACCGGGATCCAGGTCCGCCGCCCGGCCGGCCACCGGGGCGGCCGGTGCGACCGGAGCCCCGGGCGGCCCGACGGAGGCACGTTCCCGGGCCCTGGAATGCCGCAACCCCGGCCCGATCGACGCGGAAATGACAGAGCATCAGCCGTGTGCGGCATCCGACCGGCCGCCATCCGCAGCAAGCCGCCCCCGGGCCCGAGGCCTCACCAGCAGCCGCCCGAGCCGCAGCCGGAACGGTCCCGGCAGCGGCACGCAGCCGCACGTCTCCCGTCGGAAGCCGGCCCACGGCACTGGTCCGGAACAGGGGGCCGGACCCGACCATGCATGGCCCGGAAGGCGTGCGCCGATGCGGCCCGAGGCCCGACGGGAGGCGTGCGGAGCGCAGGCCTGCCGCCGCTCGACGAACCACTCCCGGCAACCGTCACGGACCCGGCGACGCCGGGCGACGCCCGGACACTCCCCGGCTCACCGACCGGGCCACGTCAGCCGACGCGGCGCCCGGATCGAGCTCCCCACCCCCACCCCGCCTGGCCGCCGCAGCACTGGGCCGGCGGGGCATCTGCGCCCCGCGCCGCCGCCCGGAAGGAGCCCCCCCCCGTGCAGGTGGCAGCCACACGATGGTTCAGAGTGGCGCGCCGCACGGCCCCGCGAGCCGTCACGGGCTTGCCCCGGATACTCCGATTCCGTACTATCCGAAACCGTGAAGTCTGAATCCGTTCCATCCGGGCGTTCGGCCCTGCTCGCCCTGCAGCGCGCGACCCACGCCACCCTGCAACTGATCGCCGCCGAACTCGTCGACCTGGACCTGACCGCCTCCGAGACCAACGCCCTGGCGAACCTCGCCGACGGCCGGGGCAGAACCGTGTCCCAACTGGGCGCCGCCGCCGGCACCCGCCCCACGACGCTGACCGGCGTGCTCGACCGGTTGGAGCGGCGCGGTTACATCACCCGCGGCACACGGGCCGGCGACCGCCGCTCGGTTCTCATCGAGCTCACCGAGTCCGGGCAGGCGGCGGCCGCCCTGATCCGGCAGACGCTGGCCGATCTCGAAAACCGCGCCCTGGGCGGCCTGCCGGCCGAGTCGATCGCCGGTTTCCACGCCGTGCTGGACGCGTTGATCGAGGAGGGCTCGTGACCGCGACCGGCCCCGGCACAGGCGCGGAATCCTCCCCGTTCACCCAGCTGATGGACGAGGTGATGGCCACCGCCGACCGGTTCGGGCACCGCCAGCACGTCCATCTGACCTGGCTGGCCGTCCGGCGACACGGAACCGCCGCAGCGGTGGACCTGATCGGCGACGGCATCCGGCGCACCGCCCGCTACGCGGGCGTCCCCCAGAAGTACAACGCCACCGTCAGCCGGGCCTGGGTCGAACTGGTGGGCCACCACGCCGACCGGTCGGACACCGCGGACTTCGACGCCTTCACCGACGAGCACCCCGCACTGCTCGACAAGAAGCTGCTGACCCGCTTCTACCGGCCCTCGACACTGGCGAGCACCCCCGCCAGGACCGGCTGGGTCGAACCCGACCTCGCCCCCTTCCCCCGGCTCACCGACAGCTGAACGCGGGTCCACGGTTGGTCCGCCGCGTGCGGTGCGGCCGACCCAGTGCTTTCCGTCCGGGGCTTCACCGTCGATGTAGGTCCACCCGGGCGCCGGAGCCGATCGCCGAGGGCTACCGAACGAACGGAAGCAGCGGCCACCGACATCACCCGGCGTGGGCCCGGGCAACGGCTTTCGAGGTGCACCCGTGGGCTGGCGCCGACGTCCGCGAAGCCGCCGCCGAAGCCGATGGCCGGCTCCCCGCGGGCCGCCCTGCACGGCCTCGCGCCGTTCGGGCTCCGGCAGGACGGCCCGCCAGGGCCGGCCTGCGACGTCCCACCCCGGCAAAGGAGCCTCCGACAGCTGCGGCGCCACCCTCCGCCCGGCCACGCCCTTACGGGGTGGAGCCGGAGCCGAGGGCGTCGTCGACACAGGCCGCCGGTGGGGACCGCACCCCCTCGGGCGTCATCTTCTGATCGTCGATCAGGCGTGCCACGAGGTCCGGTCGAGCAGCACTGCACGTCGAACGCCGCCGCTGCCGGTGCGGCACGGTCACCGCTGCGGCACGGTCACCGCTGCGGACGTGCCGGAGGATGCGGAGGAACTCGACCGGCATCCGGCCCCGGCCTCCTCGGTCCTCGTGATCGAGGGCTCGCCGGCTCCTGGCGTTCGACCGCCATGGCACTCACTTCCCTCGGACGGATGGCGATCAGCTCAGCTGTGCGTAGGTCCCGGCCGCGGTGAACGCCTCGTCGACGGGCGTGAGGAGTTCGACCAGGCGGCGGGCGCCGGTCGCGCCGATCGGCGCCCAGAGCCCGGCGCAGTGTTCGTCGGTCTCGACCTCGATCCGCTCGCGCGCCGCGGTGCCCGCCTCGGTCGCCGTCCCGTCGGTCTCCAGCCAGCCGCGGGTGACGAGACGTTCGGTGGCGGCGGCCCATTCCTCGTCGTCCCATTGCCGGGTGGCGCGCACGATCGGCGTCGGGAGCCGGCCGGTCGCGGTGTGGATGACGTTGCAGTCGCACGGTCCGAGGCGGTTGTCGGCGAGGACGACGAGGTGCGCGTCGCCGCGCCACTCGCGCAGCACGGTGACCTGCTGCCACAGTGCGGTCAGCGGGTCGGGCGGCAGGGGAACGGATGCGTTGGCCGCGGCCAGCGGTTTGCCGGCGTAGTCGGCCGCGGCGACGACGGGGGCGATCAGCGATCGCGCCTCGGCTATCTGGTCGTCCGTCAGGCCCACCCCGACGCGCCGTAGCGCGTGCTCGGCGGCCGTGTAGCGGGCGGCCTGCCACCGCTCGGGCGGCGCGGCGTCCCATACGCCCGTCATCGATCGCACCGCCCGGGGGCTGAAGTTGTAGAAGGTCGCGAGCGTGACCTGCCACGCGACCGCGCCCATCGGTGCCGAGCGGAACGCGAAGTAGGCCGGTGCGCGGTCGGTCACGCCGAGCTCGGCGGCCTGCCGGGCGGATTCCGGGACGAGGTAGATGAACCGGTGGGCCGCGTTGACGGCGAGGCTGATCTCGCGAACGGCGGTGATGTTCATGTGTGACTCCCAGTTCGGGGGTTCGGCGGTGGAGGTCGGCCCCGCCCGGCCGGGGGTGCGGCCGGACATCGTGGAGCCCGGGTGAGCCGGCGCGGATTCGGCCGGGATGCCGATGCGTTCGAGGCCCGGAGCCCCCACCAGGACGAAGTGGCGGCGCGGCACGGAGGGAAGCGGGCCGCGCGGACGTCGTTCGGCCGCTGAACGGCCGCCGCGGGAAGGCCCGAACCGACATCGCCACCGGCGCCTTCCGAAAGCCCGGCGACTGTGGCGGGATGTCAACCACGGCCCGTGGCCAGAGGCCTGGGCCGGTCGGGGCATCCGGGTCGTGGTCGGTCACGGCGAAGCGACTGGCGCCCTCGGGCTCCACTCCGGGTCAGCTGCCGGCATGCGCCCTTACCGGCCAGGAGATGGGCGGAGTTCTAGCCGGAGCGCAGGGTCGCTCCCGCAGGCGCGGTCGCGCCGGCGGCGGCGGCGGTGACGGTGACGGTGACGGTGACGGTGAAGTTCACCGCCCCTGGCAGGCGGGCGAACGGGTCGTTGACGCTCATCGAGTGTTCCCCTCCACTGCGGCAGGCCGCCCTCGGATATCAGATCATAGCAGCGATAATCGATTATTTGGCTTCCGGCTAGACTGTGGCCGTGACGCAGACGACCGACGCCCCCGCCCGGCCGGGCAAGCAGATGCTCTCCGAACGGGTCTACGACCGGCTGCGCAAGGATGTGCTGCACGGGGTCTTCGGTCCCGGGGATCCCCTCAAGCCGCAGGAGCTGGCGAAGCAACAGGGCGTCAGCCTGGCCGTCATGCGGGAAGTCCTGGTTCGACTGGTCGGGGAGGGACTCGCCACCCGGCTGCCCAACCGCGGCTTCGCCGCACCGACCCCCTCCGACAGCCGCTGGCAGCAGCTCACCGAGGCCCGCCTGGCCCTCGAACCGGACATGCTGCGCATGGCGATCGAGCGCGGCGACCTCGAATGGGAGACCCGCGTGCGCGCCGCCCACCACAGACTGGCACGCACCCCGGAATTCGACCCCGGACACACCGCGTACTACAGCGACGCCTGGGCCGAGGCTCACCGCGGCTTCCACCGCACACTGCTCGAAGGCTGCGGGAACGCCATCCTGCTCGAGACCTTCGACCGGTTGTGGACGGCGAGCGAGGTGGCCCGCCGTCTGGCCAGCCACCACACCCCCGACCGCTCGGCACCTGACGAACACGGCGAGCTGGAGCGGGCCGCCCTCGCCCGCGACCCGATCGCTGCCACCGACGCGCTGGTCCGGCACCTGAGCCGCACCACAGCGGCCCTGTCTCCGGCCACGGGCACCTCGATCTGACACGCACGGATTCCCCGTACAGGGCACACGCCGACCTCGGACGCCCGATTCATCCGGACGCCGGGCATCCCGCCGTCCACCCGGGTGTCCGCGCACCGGTCTGAGCGCTCCCGTGCGCACGGAGTTGTGGGATCTGTCGCAATCGGTGTGATCGGGCTCGCGGCAGTGGCAGCCGGTGACGGCCGGCCCGACCGGCACCCACGGCCGCGAACAGGGGCACCTGGACGCCCGCAGGACCAGCGCCCTCGGCCGGTACGGCCACCGGGGCCAAGCTGCCCGGCAGCGCCTACCGGTGCAAGGCCGAGCCGCAGTCCACCATCACCCGGCAGCCGTGGATCGGCGTCTCCTTCCACCAACGGTGGACGGCGATCGTCGGCTTCGAGAGCATCGTCGAGACGGGCGAGACCGTGCCGGTGCCGTCGAGGTCCACCGGCGGCGAGCCGCCGAGGACCGTCCCGGTGATGGCCCCCGGGGCGGTCGGCGTCCCCGCCCTTCCGCACCCCTGACAGGTTTCGAGTCTGCAGCGCAGTCGCCGGCGTGCTCCTCGGGTACGTCCCGCCGATCGGAGGAGCGGCGCCCACCCGATCAGTCACGATCCGTACGCCCCGCCGTCCCGGCTCCCCATGCCCCCGGGGAAGGCGGAGATGCTGACCCTCCGGGAACAAACGCTCCCAGATCGAATAGACATTGGAGGCGACCATGCCGCAACTGACCCTCGTCGACCACAAGGTCAAGCACAAATCGACCATCCCGGCGAATTCCGGTGAAGAGATCGAGCTCTTCGTCCGGGAATACAAGAAGGCCACCGGGTCCGGCGGCACCCCCAAGCCGGTCCTCATGCTCCATGGTAGGAGCGTTCCGGCCCTCCCCGGCTTCGACCTCGTACTCCCGCCGAAAGGCGGCTCCCCGAACCCGGACGCCAGCTACAGCTGGGCGCAGGACCTGGCGGGCAGGGGCTACGACGTGTTCATCATGGACCTCCAGGGTTCCGGGCTCTCCCCCCGTCCGAAGATGGACGACCCGTGCAATGCCAACCCGGCCCAGCGGGGCCTCCTGGAGACCAATCCCGGTACGGGGACATGCTCCCCGACCGCGCCCTACCCGCACCAACTGGGCAACTCCCAAAGCGAATGGGACGAGTTGCGCACCGTCGTCAAGTTCATCAGAGCGCGGTGCAACAACGAGAAGGTCTCCTTCATCGGCTGGTCCGCGGCCGCGTTCGTCATGGGTCCCTACGTGCTGCAGAATCCCGGGGACGTTGCGAAACTGTTCCTTCTCGCGCCCATCTTTCCTCCGAACGGCCGATGGTCGACGCACACGGCCGAACCCTTCGCTCCGCCCCCCGGCACGGGGCTGCCCACGCAGCCCGAGTCCAAGCCGCCCGCGGTCTTCGGCTTCCCGATGAACCTGACCAGCAAGGCGGGCCTGCAAGCCACCATCAGTGACGACGAGCTCGCCGACCACGTGTGGAAGGCCATCATGGACTGCGACAGCGTCGGCCAGAAGTGGGGCGGCACCACCGCTGGAGCACCGGACGGCGTCATGCGGTGGCGCAACTCCTACTGGTGGGGCTGGAACACGAGCACCGTGCCGTACGGCTCCACACTCGGCACGGCTGTGCCGGTGTGCATCGTCTACGGAGACCAGGACAGGACGGCCAATACGTCGGAGGACTTGGGGCCGGTGCTGCACTTCTCCGTTCCGGATCTCTACAAGGCCATTCCGGGCGCCAACAAGTTGATGATCCGTGTTGAGGGCTGGGACCACAATCCGGTCTGGGAACGTCGGCCCAACCGGATGCTGCAGCAGATGTCCTGGAAGTGGCTCGATGACAAGAAGGTGTACGGCGTCGAGAGCGGAAGCTGGGTGATGGACGCGGACGGCGTGGTGACGGAAGTGGAGTGAGGTCCCCAGGGTCGCGAGTAGCACGGGGACGAGCCGGGCCGGCCGACACCGGCCCCGGCGTGGGAACGGCGTCTCCGCGTAGCGCGTGAAAAGGTCCGACACCCGCTCCCGCCCGGCCTCGACCAGCCGCTCCACGTCCGGCTGCGGCCGGGGAGCGGGCTCCGGGGCAAGCAGCGGACCGAGCCAACGGACCACCCGGTAGACCGTGGTGGTGGAGATCCCGAACAGCGGCGCGAGCTGCCGCATGGTCAGGTCGGTCCGGTAGTGGTCGGCCACCAGCAGCACCCGCTCCTCCAGCGGCGGGCACCGGGGCCGGCCCGTCCCCCACCCCGGTGCCACACCGCCCGGACCAGCCGGTCGAACCGTTCCACCCGCAACCCCGTGAACAACTCCACCCGCAGCGGTTCGACCCGCAGCACCCGCCCGTACAGAGAAGTGCCCAGGCCAAAGCCTTCTACGACAAGCTTCAGGTTCGAAGTCGGCGGGTCGCCGAATCGTCACCCGCCGGGCAGGGCGCGACTGACCTGGGCCGCTCGCGCATGTCGCGATCCGGAGCCCCGTTGCGCTGCTCACGTGCCGGAGGCGGGTCGGCCGCGCTCGGGGTCCAGGGCCTGGACGGCCCGGGCGGTCTGGGCGGTCTGGGCGGTCTGGGCGGTCCGGGCGACCGTTGTCGGGCAGGTCGCACAGGGTACCCCGGGGCCGCCGGCGCTCCCGCAGGACAGGTCCGCCGACGCCCCGGACCGATGTGCTCGGGCGGGACGGCCTCGCGCTTTCCGCGCTCCACGGAGATGGTGCTCAGCGCGGCGGTCCTGCGGCCGCCAGTGCATCCACCACGATCTCCGCGATCCGTCGCGGCTCCTCCATGGGGAGGAAGTAGCTGGTGCCGGGGATCGTGACCACGCTCGCGCAGGTCTCCAACGTGCGCCGCTCGTCGGCGGTGAGCCCGCCGTCGCCCTTCTCCGCGTGCACGACCCAGACCGGCACGCCGGCCGCACACAGCCGCGCGGCCGGCCGGGCGTGCGCACCGAGGCAGTCGAGGTAGTCGCGGAAGATCCGGCGCACCACGCGCGGATCGTTGCTGCGCAGGTCGCTCAGCACCTCGGCCCGGCGTTCGGGCGACACGCGCATACCTTTCGAGGCCGGGCCCATGAGCTTCAGCAGGGCGGCGGCCGGCAGCGGGCCGAGGACATCGCCCAACCGGCAGACGGCCCGAAAGAACGTGGGTTCGTCCGCGGGTGACAAGCTGATGCCCAGCAACACGGTCGGACCGGTGAACGCACCGGTTGCGGCCATCTCGAGCGCGACCGTGGCGCCCATGCTGAACCCCACCACGACGTCGCAGGCCTGGTCCTCGGCCAGCCGCGCAGCGTGGCGGGCCGCCGTACCGATCGCGAAGTCCCGCGGTGGTTCCGTCCCGCAGTGTCCCGGCAGGGTCCCGGCAACCAAACGGGTCCCGGCGAGCGCAGGCTCGGCCATCAGCTCGGTGTACGACCGGGCGCGGTTCAGCCCGCCGGGAAGCAGCAGCACGGTCTGCCTGGCATCGGCCGGCCCCGAGACCAGCAGGTCCCATGCAATGTCCGTCGGATCCATCGGGCGTCCTCTCCGCACACGTCCTACGCGCTGGGCCGACACCCCCGGGATCGAGGCGCGCTGCGGGACCGGCCCGTCTCCCTCATCGTCGCGTCGCCGCTCGCGCCGGGCCACCCGATCAGGCCGGCTCCACACGGGCTGCGCGCCGCTGCTCCTGTCCCGCCGCCGCGCCGTCCTCAACGGCCGCCGTCCGTCGACGCTGTCGGTCGGTCTTGTCCTTGACGCCGAGCTCTGCGCCTGGACACCACGGTCGGGCGGTGGGCCCCCTCGACTTCCACGCCCTGGCCCTGACCGCCGGTACCGGACCGTGGTCGGCGCCCACCTCGTCGCTGTCGCCTTCGACGGCCTCGCAGTCCCCAGACGCACCGTCAGGTCAGGCCGCTGAGGATGGACAGGACCTGCTCCCGCCGGCCCTGGCCGACGCCCGACCCCAGATCCAGCAGACCGTGGAAACCCGCTCCCCCGCCGGAGCGCAGCAGTGGTACCGCGCACTCGAACCGCTCGGTAAGGACCTGCGGCCCATGCCTCCCGACTGCTCGGCCTGGCGGTCCTCACCGCGACCATCGCCCGCTACACCAAGGTCGACCTGCTCTGCCTGGACGAGTTCGGATACCTGAACCTGGACAAGAAGGGCGCGAAGCTGCTGTTCCAGATCTTCACCGAGCGGGAGGAGCGCAAGGCCACCGCGGTCGCCTCGAACGCCCCGTTCGGCGAGTGGGACAAGACGTTCACCGACCCCAGGCTCTGCGCGGCGATCGCCGACCGGCTGACCTTCCGCTTCACCCTGATCGAGCCCCGCACCGACTCGTTCCGTCTGGCCACCACGGAAGCCGAACACAGCACCCAGCGGTGACGACCCCCGAGGTTCGGGCGCCCTATCCGACGGCGTAGTCCCTCCACCGCCCCGGTTCGACCTCGCACTCGAAGATCTCCCGAAAGGTCGGGAAGAACGCGAGGTCACCGTTACCGACCCAGAAGAACCTGCCAGGGCCGGCCCCGGGCGGGATCATGAAGATCCCCACCGCCCCGTCGTCGTTGACCGACACCGGGGCCAGCGGCACATCCGGCGCGAGCCCGCAGTCCCGGCAGATCCCGCCCTGAATGATGCTGCGGAACGCGCTTCCGGGCTTCGGCGGCATCCCGCCGTTCCAGTCACACCAGCCGAACACCGGCATGAAGTGCCCGAAGTGCGCCATGCCGTCGCTCTGCAACAAGAACTCGGCATAGTACGGCTCGATGGGCTGGTCCATCCACTGTTCGAGTTCAGCGACCTGGTCAGGCGTCGCCGGCGGGCGAAGTCCCGGCGCGGGAGACATCCACTCCGGATCCGGATCCACAAGGTTCTCGCGGATCCGCAGATCCACGACGTTGAACACCCAGTCGCTCAGCACCAGCCATGCCTCTCACCCGTCGCTGCCCTGGCGCCGACGATTCTCGCGCACGGCCGAGCAGAGGCGATAAGCGCGGCGGCCTGCACCCAAACCCGCACGTCAGCGGCCCGAGCGAAACGATGTCCACGTCCTCATCGAAGTGCTCAGCCGAGTACAGATGAAACGTCTCAGTCCGTGAGGCCCCGATCGCACCCATCGTAAGCAGTGTCTGCCTCATGAGGTTTACTCCTGCCGTGGACAGCACTGCTCATCTCGCCGTGATCGAAGACCTCCTGACCAGGCTGTTGCCGGACGAGGAGTCCGCGCAGGAGAACGGACGGGGAGACCACCGCTACCACCTGGTCCATCTCGCGGCTGGCGATCGTGGACCTGCGGAGTTGAACGCGATCGTGGTCGCCCTGAGTCCGCGACTTGGGCCGCCCAAAACCGTGGCCCTCGACGGCTTCATGGACCCATCGCTCCGACGCCTGCCGGGTCCGCCGCTGGCCGACGTTCTCGCCGGCCAGGTCATCGAGATGTACGGGTGGACCATCGGGCAGAGATGGCTCGGAATCGGCCTGCTCAAAGGCTTGGGAGGTGGTGTTCCCGCTCTGGCCGTCGTTGTGAGTGCTCTGGACGTTCGGGACATGGCAGCTCCAGTGAAGCCCGCCGAGTCGGTGCGGGCCGAGGACCTGGTCGCCCTGACCGGTTGGCGAGGGGGTCGGAGCCAAGTCAACTGGGAGTCCGTGGAGCGGAAGCTCAGTCTTCGCCTTCCCCAGGACTACAAGCTACTGGTCGAGGCATTCGGCGCGGGCATCTTCGACGACAACCTCGGTCTCTGTGCCCCGGGACCAGGTGGCCTGGATCTGGACCTGATCGTTGCAGATCGCGCTCAGTTCTCCGATCCCGCCCCGTCCGAAGGACGCACGGCCCGGCTCCTCCAGTGGGCGACCGCTGACGAGCACTCGTTCTGCTGGCTCGTGGAGGATCCGGACCCGGAAGCGTGGCCGGTCTACGCTCGCAGCGACAAGTGGGACCCCTGGAAGCGATTCGACTACTCCTCGACGGAGTTCATCCATCGGATGCTGACCGACCCCAAGCACCCCTACTCCCTCGCGGAGCACTTCGAAACCCACTGGTTCACCTCTGCCGAACAGGTCGAACAGGCCAAGGAAGCGTTCATGGACGAGTACCACCCGCATCCGTGAAACGGGCCGTCGGCCTGCGGCTCCTCGGCGATCAAGCCGTGCCGGTGTCGATGGCGGCGAGGCGGTCGTTGCCCACCTGGCTCTCAATCATCCTGTCGAAAACAGAGCCCGGCACCGACCGACTCGGCGAGCTGTTCCAGCAGGTACCGTGGCTCCCCTCGGTCGACGACAGCAACGGACTGCGGCGCCGCATCCACGGCATGCTCGCGCCGGACGTCCCCGGAACAGCCCTTGATGGTCCTCCACCGGGAGAGCGCAGGACCGTCGCACGGGAGCCTGCAGCGGTGAGCCGGCCTTCGCGGGTGCTTCGGCCCGGGCGCGCGGGTGCCGGCGAGGCCGGGTCAGCGGTCAGCGGTCAGCGGGTGATCGAGATCGCGAAGGGGACGAATCCGCTGGAGCGGATCACGTGGGGCACGAACAGGATCGCGGCCTCCGTTGCGCGGGCGGTCCGGATTCCGCCGAGGTCGGTGATCCATTCGTCGTGCCAGCCGAGGTCGGCGAGGAGTTCGCGGACGGTCTGCTTGGCCCCGGGGTCGTCGCCGGAGAGGAACGCGGTGGGCGTCCGGGTGAGCGTGGCCGGGGCGGTCATCACCGGGAAGAGCATGGTGTTGAGGGTCTTGACGACGTGTGTGTCGGGGAGTGCTTCCTGGAGTTGCTCGGCGAGGCTCGAGCCGGGGTAGAGCAGGTCGGCGGGCAGGCCGTCCGGTCCGTCGGTGGTGGCGTTGGAGACGTCGACGAGGAGGGTGCCGCGCAGTTCGTCGCGCAGGGCGGCGAGCCGTTCCAGGGAGCCGGCGCCCGGGGTGGCGTTGATGACGATCCGGGCGCGTCGTGCGGCGTCGGCGGCGGCGCCCGGTGTGCGGTCCGCAACGGTCACCTCGTGGCCTGCGCGGGTGAGGGCGGCGGCCAGGTTGCCGCCGACGCGGCCGTTTCCGAGTACGGCGATCGTGGTCATGAGGGTGTGCTCCCTTGTCGTGCGTGCGGGTGGGGTGGTGTTCGGTCAGCGTGAGAGGGTGGCGACGGCCTGGGCGTGGACGCCCGGCGCGGCGGCCAGGAAGCCGGCGCTCTGCGGGGTCCAGGGGCGGCCCTCGGCGTCGGAGATCCGTCCGCCGGCCTCGGTGACGAGGAGCGCGCCGGGCAGCAGGTCCGCGCGGGCGCCGGCGAACTGCCAGAAGGCGTCGAGCCGGCCGGCGGCCACGTTCAGCAGGTGCAGGGTCGCGGGCACGGCGACGCGGACGACGAGTGCGTCGAAGAGCATCGCGGTGATCGAGGAGCCGACGCGCCGGACGACGTCCTCGTCCTCGTCGGGCCGGGCCTGGCTGGTGGCCACGACACCCAGGCCGAGGTCCGCGGTCCGGGAGACGTGCAGGGGCCGACCGTCGAGGTGGGCGCCCGCGCCGGTGAGCGCGGTGTAGGTCTGGCCGGTCAGCGGCAGGTGGACCGCGGTGAGCACCGGCTGGTTGTCGCGCACGAGGGTGGCGGTCACCGCCCATTCGGGCAGGGCGTGCAGGTGGTTGACGTTGCCCTCGGCCGGATCCACGACCCACCACTCGCCGGACGGCAGCGCCCCGCCGTCCAGCTCGTCCTCCACCCAGCCGGCGTCCGGGCGCAGGCTCGTGAGGCGGGGGCGCAGGATGCCGAGGGCCGTGTCGTCGTTGGCGGCGAGCGCGCTCATCAGCTCCTCGCGGGTCCCGTAGGGGACCACCTCGCCGAACCGCTCGCGCAGTGCCGCACCGGCCTCACGCACGGCGGCCGCGGTCCGGTCGAGCAGGTCGGCGTCGGAGACGGTGGCGTCAGCGGCCTGAAGCATTTCGGACATGGTGGAACTCCCGTCTGGGCAAGGGGTGTTGAAGAGGATTTCGGCCAGGCGGTGCGTTCCGTCCTGCGCCGTGGTGACGACGCTATCGACCCCCTCCATTAACATCAAATGCATGTCAAGCACGGCTGGGATTACTCCCATGCAACTGGATCTGAATCTGCTCACCGCGCTCGACGCACTGCTGGAGGAGGGCAGCGTGGCCGGGGCGGCTGCACGCCTGCACGTCACCGCCCCCGCGATGAGCCGGAGTCTGGGCCGGATCCGGCGCACGACCGGGGACCAGATCCTGGTGCGCACCGGCCGCACCATGACCCCGACGCCCTATGCGGTCGCCGTTCGGGAACAGGTGCACGAGCTGCTGGACCAGGTCCGGGGCGTGCTGGCGCCGAGCCGTGAACTCGATCCGGCAACGCTGGAACGCACCTTCACCCTCCGCTGGCACGATTCCCTGGTCGCCCTCGGCGGCCCCGCGCTGCTCGCGGCCGTACGTGAACGGGCGCCGGGCGTGCGGCTGCGCTTCGTCGCGGAATCGAGCACCGACACGCCCGAACTGCGACGCGGCGAGGTCGATCTGGAGGCGAACGCCAACCGCCCGAGCGCAGCCGACATCCGCGCCGAGCACGTGGGCGAGACCCGTCTCGTCGCCGTCGTGAGGCAGGGGCACCCCCTCACCCGCACCCGAACCGTCACCGCACAGCAGTACGCCGCCGCCGAACACGTCACCGTCTCGCGACGCGGAAACCTCGGCAACGCCCTCGACGACGCCCTTGCCCGGCTCGGCCTCACCCGCCGCGTGGTGGCGGCCGTCCCCACGGAAGCAGCCGCGCTGGAGTTCGCGCGCGGCACCGACCTCCTGGTCACCGTCCCCGAAATCACCACCCGCACCGCGGCCGCCGACCTCGGCCTGGCGGTACTCCCCCTGCCGCTCGAACTCCCCTCGGCACCGGTGTACCTGTCGTGGCACCAGCGCTACGACACCGACCACGCCCACACCTGGCTGCGCGCACTGGCGCGAACCGCACTGGCCACCTGCGGAGCGTCGTAGCCGACGCCCCGCAACCGCTCCACCGGAGACGGGTCAGCGCTCCGGGGTCACCTCGCAGCACGGCCGGGTCGTCCCACGACCGCGCGGCTCGCCACCCGCCGGGACGGCGCTGCGGCCTCTGCGGCCTCTGCGGCCTCTGCGGCCAGACCGTCCGGGCGGGGTCGGCCGTCCCGTTCCGGGCGCGCGGCACCCGGTTCTCGGCCGGCCCCCGACCCGCTCGGGTTCGCGTCAGGTCCGAGGGGACGGACCCGGGTGGGCGGCCTCGATGCCGCCCAGGATGAGGTCGATGCCGGCCAGGAACTGCTCCCGGTCGTCGTGCTCGGGCAACTGCGCCGCCACCCGGTGCACGAACGGGTACCGGGCGGGATCGAGCCGGGTCCACTGCCGGGCGATCTCGCCCAGGAAGGCCGTCCGGTCGGTCCTGTGCGCATGCAGGCGGGCGTTGGCGGCATTCTGTCCGGCGACGCCGAGGACATGGATCACGAGCGTGGACGTGGCGTCGAACTGCGCCCCCTCGGGCACGCCGAGCTCCTCCAGCCGGCTGCCGAAGCCCTCGAAGATCTGCGGAATCGCGGCCAGCCACGGCGCGCGGGAGAGCTGGGTGCCGACCCAGGGATGTGCGTCGATCGCGTCGAAGAGCCCGAGCGCGAGGGCCCGGATCGCCTCCCGCGGACGCGCGCCGCCGGGCAGGTCCGCCATGACCCGGGCGATCACGTCGTTGGTGGCCGCCGCCAGCAGGTCGTCCTTGTTGGCGACGTGCCAGTAGATCGCCCCGCTTCCGGTGGCCAGCCGGGCCGCGAGCGCGCGGAAGGTCAGCGCTCCCTCGCCCTCGGAGTCGAGGATCTCGATCGCGCTCTCCACGATCCGTTCCTTCGACAGGGCGTCCGTGCGCCGTACGGCCCGCTGCTTCTTGATCGCCATGAACACAGTTTGACATGAATGGATCGCCGTTCCAACATGGGAATGGAACAGCGTTCCACAGCGGCTCCGAAGGGAACACCATGACGACTCCGGTCACGATCATCGGCGCGGGCCTGGGCGGCCTCACCCTCGCGCGCGTCCTGCACGTCCACGGCATCCCCGCCACCGTCCACGAGGCCGACACCTCCCCCGAGTTCCGCACCCAGGGCGGCCAGCTCGACATCCACGAGGAGGACGGACAGCGCGCCCTCGCGGACGCCGGCCTCACCGACGAGTTCCGCGCGATCATCCACGAGGGCGGCGACGCCGCCAGGGTGCTCGACCGGCACGGCGCGCTGCTGCTGGACGTCCCCTCCGACGGCACCGCGGTACGCCCCGAGGTGCTCCGCGGCGACCTGCGCCGGATCCTGCTCGACTCCCTGCCCGAGGGGACGGTGCGCTGGGGCAGCAAGGTCACCGGCGTCCGCCCGCTCGGCGACGGCCGGCACGAGCTGACCTTCACCGACGGCTCGACCGTGACCAGCACCGTCCTGGTCGGCGCGGACGGCGCCTGGTCCAGGGTCCGGCCGCTGCTCTCCGACGCCCGGCCCGTCTACACCGGCACGACGTTCGTCGAGACCTACCTGCACGACGTCGACGAGCGGCACCCCGCAACGGCCGCCCTGGTCGGCCGCGGCGCCATGTACGCACTCGCCCCCGGCAAGGGGATCGTCGCCCACCGTGAGGCGGGAGGCATCGTCCACACCTACGTCGAGCTGAACCGTTCGGCCGAGTGGATCGCCGCCGTCGACTTCACCGACACCGCGGCCGCGACCGCCCGGGTCGCGGCCGAGTTCGACGGATGGGCGCCGCACCTCACCGCGCTGATCACCGACGGCGCGACCGCCCCGGTGGCACGCATGATCCACACCCTCCCGGACGGACACCGCTGGGACCGGGTGCCCGGCGTGACGCTGCTCGGCGACGCCGCGCACCTGATGCCGCCGTCCGGCGACGGCGCCAACCTGGCGATGTTCGACGGCGCCGAACTCGGCAAGGCCATCGCCCGGTACCCCGACGACGTCGAAGCGGCGCTCGCCGCCTACGAGAAGGAGCTCTTCGCGCGCAGCGATGCCTTCTACGCGGACGCCCACGGGATTCTCGACCTCTGCCTCGGCGAGCGCGCACCGCAGAGCCTGGTCGACTTCCTCGGCGGGCACCCGGAGGAGCGGGACGAGGCGCTGGCACGGTCCGGAAGGTGACCGCCGCGTTCGGACGACCGGGCGGCCTCGCCCTTCGCCGCGTCGATCCGGTGGTCTGCCGGGCGGCGCACCGCGGCTCCGGTTCCGCGGCCAAGAGCCGGGCCGTCGTCCACGAGCAGGCGGCCGTCCCGGCGCAGCGGCGGCCGTACGCCACGCGACCCGCGGGAGCTGGGTCGTGGGCGCCCGCCCGGACCGGGCGCGGGCCCGTCCACCGCGCAGGTGACCGGGCTCCCTCGCCGTCCCTCGGCCGCGGGGCGCGGGTCACGCCGAGCGGGACACCGCTGCGACGTCGCGCCCGACGCCGCCGGTGACGGCCCGGCGGGCCTCGGCGAAGGCGACCACCTGACGCGCGACGAGCTCCAGCCTGACCTCCAGCTCGCAGTCGGCCGGTGCGCGGAGCGGGGGGCCGTCCACGGTGACGCCCAGCGGTGTCGGCCAGCCGCGCAGCGCGTGCACGATGTCGCGCAGCGCCCGCAGGGCGTTCGCCGGCCCCTGTGCGCCCTGGCCGACCACCAGGCAGCCCACCGCCCGGCCGTCCAGGTACGGGGCGGAGCGGTCGCGCAGCTCCTCCAGGTGGTCGAACGCGTTCTTCAACAGCCCGGACACCGATCCGTGGTAGCAGGGGGATCCGACCAGCAAACCGTCGGCCGCGGCGACGGACGTGACCAGGTCCAGGACCGCGCTGTCCGACGCCGCGCCCGGGGTCCCGTACAGGGGGAGCCGGAGGCGCTCACCGGCGAAGAAGTCCACCCGCGCGCCCAGCGACTCGGCGTGCGCCGCCGCGCGGCGCAGCAGGCGCTCGGTGGACGAGGGGGTGGCCGCGCTGCCGCACAGCACGGCGAGTCTGACCGGGCCTGTCATGGCGGCTGCCCTGCTTTCTGGTCGTTGGTTCGAGCTCGGCGTCTCTGGTTGCCGTCAGCCGGCGGCGGCGCACTCGGCGCTTCGGGCCTCCAGTTCCGGCCGGTCCGCGCCGGGCAGCGCGAGGGCGCGCTCGTAGTCGGCCAGGGCGAGGTCGGGGCGGCCACCGGCCTGGTGCGCGATGCCGCGGTTGAGCAGCACGTCGGGGTCGTCGCCGACCAGGTCGAGGAGCGCGGTCAGGTCGGCCACCGCGGCCGGGTGCCGGCCCTGTCCGTAGTGGACGACGGCGCGGTTGAGCAGTGCGGCCGGGTACTCGGGGTCGAGGGCGAGGGCGGCGTCGAGCGCTTCACGCGCCTGCGCGAGTTCGCCGCGCTGCAGGGCGACGGTGCCGCGCATGCACAGCAGCCGGGGGTCCTGCGGGCGCAGCGCCAGGCCGGCCGTCACGTCGTCGTCGGCGGCATCGAACTCCTCCAGCTCGAGCAGGAGTTCGGCACGGGCGAGCCGGGTGTCGAGGTCCTCGGGTTCCATCTCCAGGACGTATCCGAAGTCGGCGAGCGCGCCCTTGGTGTCGCCGGCCTCGGCCCGGGCCGTGCCGCGGTTGTGGTACAGCTCGGGGAACGGAGGTGCGAGTTCGACCGCACGGTCGTAGTCGGCGAGGGCGGCCGCGAAGTCGCCGCGGGTGCGGTGGATCCGGGCCCGCTCGGAGAGGTAGTCGGTGTAGTGGGGGTCCAGCTCGATCAGCGTCGAATAGTCGGCGAACGCCTCGTCCAGCCGGTCGGTGGCGGTGAGCAGCCGGGCCCGGTTGTACAGCAGTTGGGAGCGGTGCAGCCGCCACTGCGCGTCGGTGAGTTTCGCGTCGAGCCGGGCGATGCAGGACTCGACCAGGTCCAGCGCGCGGCCAGGGTTGCCGCGGTGCATCTCCACCAGGGCGAGGCCGTTGTCGTGGAAGACGCTGAAGGTGAGCCGCTCGGCGGGGTCGGGGAGGATGCTCGCGATCGCGGCGGCGTTGTTCTGCCAGCGCAGCGCCAGGTCGTGGTCGCGGGGCCGCAGGAAGCGGGTGTGCAGCATCGCGATGGAGTAGCTGGTCATCATGTGGACCTTGGGGTCCGTGAACCGCTGGATGACGTCGAGGTACAGGTCCATCGACTGCTGGTGGCGGCCGAGCGGGATGCAGGCGGCCGCCGCCTGGTGCGTGAACTCCCAGAAGTCGTGCGGGTGGGCGTCCGGGTCGGTGACGGCGCGTCCGCGCAGGCCGAGGTCGATCACCGCCGCCGAGAACCCGACCTCGACGCAGTGCCGCTGGGCCGTCAGCAGCGCGATCCGCCCCGCCCCGGACGGGTCGCTGCCGTGCTCGCGGTGGTACGCCAGCGCGCCGACCCGCACGCTCGGGCCGGGTCCGGTGTCCTCCAGCTCCTCGGCACGCCGGTCGTGCAGCCGGGCCCGCAGCTCCGGCGGTGCTTCGAGGTAGGCGCGCAGCTCGGCGGGGTCGCCGGAGGCGCAGTCGCCCCGGACGTACGCCTGCGCCAGCTCCTCGTCCGTACGCGCCTGCCGGTCTCCGCCCACCGCGCCTGCCCCGTCCGGGCGTTCGGCGGAGCGTTCCGCCCACCGTTCGAGGGCCCGGTGCAGTTCCCCGGGCAGGTCGCCGGTGCCGGTGCGGACGGTCAGCCGCAGTTGTGCGGGGTCGGCCCGGCGCAGCAGGAGGGCGATCAGTTCCTGGGTCGTCGGTTCGGCCTGGTCCGCCTGGTCGAGGACGAGATGCGGCGCCGACTCGCCGGCCGACCGCAGCCGGTGGGCGTGGTCGACCAGGAAGGAGACCACGCCCTGGCTCATGCACCGGATCATCCCGGCCCCGAAGAACCGGGTGCGTTCCTCGAACGAGGACTCGAGCGCCAGGGTCCGCGGCGCCGGGCCGATCAGGTCCGCCAACTCCGGCATCCCGTAGAGCAGTTCCACCCGGTGGAAGTCCACCAGTTCGGGCCACCGGCGGACCGCCTCGGGCAGCACGGCGCGCAGCACGGTGTCCACACCCGTGTAGGGCCCGCGCAGGCGCCGGTGGCAGCCGGCCACGATCTCGGCGGCGGCCGGTCGCGGCGACAGCGGCGGAAGCTCGCTGACGATCCAGCGGTGACTGGGCATGTCGGTTCACCCCTCCATCGGGACGGTCGGAGTCGGGACGCGCGTGGACGCGGGGGCCGGCGCGACGGCGGGCCGGCGCTTGCGGCGGGCGAGGACGATCAGTGCCGCGGCCTGGGCCGCGTTCAGGACCAGGGACAGCAGTGAGTCCCAGAAGTGGGCGTCGATGCGTCCTGAGCCGAGGGCGCTGGCGGCGATCCGCAGGTACTCGAGGGTGACCGGGATGCTGGCGAAGACGGTGATCCCCACCAGGACGCAGAACCCGAGCACGATGAACGGCCCGTAGAAGGCGCCGACCCGGCGGTCCTGCTCGGTCCACTGGCTCTCGTCGACCTGCCGCTCCGGACGGCCCAGCAGCCGCCGGATCCGGTTCTTCAGCACGGCCTTGGCGGCGTCGTGCAGGTCGTAGCAGTGCAGCGCGGTGGCGAAGACGTAGTACAGGTCGGTGCGCAGGTACAGCTGGAACTGCCAGCAGAACCGCATCACCACCGTGAATCCGAGGGCGAGGCAGACCCGGCCGGCGGTCGAGAAGGTGCCGTCGGCGTGGCGGCCGGCCTCGGCGATCAGGCCGAGCACGGCCAGCACCACCACGTCGCAGAGCATGCCGGCCAGGAACGGCAGGTAGCGCTTGCGGCGCTCCACGCTGAGCAGCCCGTTGGTCTCCGTCTCGGCCACGATGTAGGTCAGCCGGTTGCTCAGCCGCAGCTTGGTCGGCAGTCCCAGCCGGCGGCCGGCCAGGATGTGGAAGCCCTCGTGGGCGAGCAGCAGCGGCACCTGCCCGAAGGTGATGACCAGTTGGACCACCAGCAGCGACTGGACGAAGAAGATCTGCGACGGGTGGGGGCGCAGGTCGCCGTGCACGGCGAGGGCCGGCAGCCACAGCGCCACGACCGCCAGGTAGCAGAGCCACGCCGCCGGGGAGAACGCCGCGCGGGCCAGCCGACGGAACCGGACGGGCGCCGCGGGGGTGGTCTGCTCGGCCCCGGTCTCGCGGACGAATCCCAATTCACGGATCGTTTCGAGGAAATCCTCGACGTCGACCGGTTCCTCGAAGGTCTCCTCGTACCACTCGGCCGCCCGGTCCAGGGGCATCCCCTCGGCGAGCCGCTGGAGCAGCTCCGCGCCGTCCGCCGGAAATACCGCGTACGAGCCGGTGTCCAATCGGCCGACCAGCACCTCGTCGCCTTCCGGGACAAAACTCAGCTCGTACAGCGCAATGGTCGATTCGCCCACGGTGCTCCAAAACCTCGATTGAACCGATCTGCCCGGCCTTCGGACGCACCCGGGCGCACCGAACGCATCCGGCGCACCCGGGTGGACTCACAGGGTCACCGTCAGGCGTTGACGTGGTACGGGCACTGGCACGCGGCCGAGGTCAGGCGCACGTCGCCGGTCCGACGGACGGTGATCTTCTTGGCCGTCTTCTTCAGTGCAGCAGTCGACTTCACAAGAACCTCCCTGCTCGCTGTTTCCCGACCGGACGGCCGGGCGGGAGCAACCCTGCCCCTCCTGAATGTGACACGTCAATAGAAACGATGCGGACCGCGCCGAACCCGGACGATCGAATGCCGGGCCACTGCCGACTGAGCTGCTGCGTTTCGCCACCAACCCGTCGAAAATTTCATGTCGACCTGCCAGGAATCCGTCAGGAAGTGGAGTGATGATCCTTCCTGGAGATGCCGGAAAGCATTTCTGAGCAGCTCGGCAATTCCTGGTGCGAGTGGTGCCGGAACGCGACGTGATCCGATGGGCAACAGGACTGACTCACGTCCTGCCGATCTTGCATCCGGTCCGTCACGGGATGCTCGAGGCCAAGCGGGCGAGTGAAAGGCTCACACCTCGATCATTCACGCGCGAGGGGGCCGCCCGAGGTGTCCGGGTTATCGATCGGCAGGCGGACGTCAAGGACGTCGCGGCCGATCTGGGCGTCACCCCCGAGACCTTGTGGACCTGGGTGCGGGACGCCGAGAACGGCGGCTCGGAGCCCGGCAGCAGGCCGGGACCGGAGAGCGTCCACGCGGAGCCGTCCCGGCTGCGGGCGGAGAGTGCCCACAGCCGGGACAGCTCCGCCGCAGCGCCCGAGGCCACCCGCGGGCCGGCCGGAACCAGGGCGCCCAACGCCACCAGGTCGAGTCCGCCGCAGGCGAGGGCACTGCAAGCACCGGAGGGCAGGGGCGCCGCGCCGGCCGCCTCGCCCCGCGGGGTTCCCCGGCCGTGACGGCTGCGGTGTCGCACGAGCCCCCCGAGGACAGCACTCTCAGTAACTCGGCGTGGCGCCGGGATTCGAGGTGGTCGCCCGGGACGTCGTCGAGGCCGGCGGAGAGGTCCTCGGCGAGGAGGAGCGGGTGGGCGTGGGCGTGGGGGTCGTGTAGTGCGTGGGCGTGGGGGTGCGCGTGGGAGCCGGGGTCGTGTAGCCGGTGGGCCTCGAGGGCGCGGTCGGGGCCGGGGTCGACGGCGAGGTCTCGGACCCGGCGGTGGACTCCGCGGGGGTGGCCGGCGAGGACGAGGCCGCCGGCGGCACCTCCACGTTGCCGTCCGACCCCTGGGTGGCGACCGCGACGCCGACGGCGATGGCCGCCACCACGAGCCCGGCCAGCAGGGCGATGTAGCGGGGCTTTCGCCACCAGGGCGGCCCCGGCTCGTCGCCGGATTCGCCGATCACCGTCCGCGGGGGCTCCGCGGGCGGCCCGGGAGGCGGGCCGCCCGCGATGGTCGGCGGCTCCGGCGGCCCGGGCGGCTACGAGCCCTGTCCGGACTGCGGCCTTGGCCCCTGCCCGGACGGCGGCGGCCCGCCCTCCCCGGGACCCGACAGCGGCCCGGTGGGCGGGCCGGACGGCTCGGACGATCCTGACGGCGGCTGCGAACTCACGGGGCCTTCCCTCCGGCGACTCGACCCCCTGCCCAAATCTGCGGCCCGTCCCGGTGCCGCCGCAACCCGGCTCGCCGAACGGACCGGCCGGCTGTGGGCCGGCGACCGGCGCGGGGGGACTCACGCGAGGCGGCGGGTGCAGCGCAGCGGGTGCGGCACCGTCACCCCTGCTGCGCGCAGCCCTCCGTGCCCCGAAGGGCCTCAGGCCGAGGCCTCGACCACCGGCCGGCGCAGCCCTTGCGGCCGCAGTAGCCGGTCATCGCACAGCCGAGGACCAGGGCGCGGACCGTCCCGATCCCCATCGTGATCCAGGCGCGGGCCGGGCCGGCATCCGCCCGGTCGTCGAAGCGCAGGTCGCCCTGGCCCCGTCGCTGAGCTGCCGCATCGGCTCGAAGTGCGCCAGGAACCGGTGGAACGACGGCAGGGCATGCGGGGGGATGTCGGCGCCCGAGGACGGCGGCGCGAGCACGATGAACACGGACATGCCGATCAGCTGCCCCACCCCGTCGAAGGTGGTGTCGGTCGCCTGCACGTCCGGCCCACCGCCGCGGTCGCCTCGATCGAGACGAGGAACAGCAGCGGCAGGTGACCCGCGTCCGTGCCCGGGATTCCGATCGTGGCCGGCATGACGGCGGCCGAGGTGACCAGCGAGATCCAGGTGGTCCTCACCGGCTTGACCACCCGGGTTCGGCGCCGGGGGGCCGGGACGGTACGCCGCCGGGTGTGCCAGGGGCCCGGTTCGTTGTCGGTGCATCCGTCGGTGCGGCCGTCGGTGCAGCCGGGCGCGCCGTCGACTCCGTTGCCGATGGTCTTGCCGCCGGGGAAGCCTGCGGGCACCGGCAGCAGGGAGCAGGAGAACGCGCTCGGGCCGAGCCCGCCGTGCGGTCCGATCGGGTGGCCCACCCTCGTCTCGACGGTGATCGGATCCGCGAGCGGCAGGGCAGCGGCGTTGGACACCCGGGTGCCCTGCTGGGCGGTGCGGTACACGAGACCCGTCTTCGTCCGACCTGCTCCGCGCGAGGTGGGCGGCTTGCGGCGTCGGCTCCTCCCGGCCGCAGCCGCCCTGACGCCGGGGTCCGTCGCTCCATACCTCTTGAAGCGCGTTCACGCGTCTCGCGGGCTGCGAGCGCAGCGATCGGCGACCTCAGCACTCCTGATCCTGCGCCTCGGCCTGCAGGGCGGCCCTTGTCTTCGGACCGTACACGCCGGTCTCGCCCTTGATGTGGCGTCGGCGCTGGTACTGGGTGACCGCGTTCTCGGTCGAGTCGTCGAAGGTGCCGGTGACGAGGGACTTGTCGAGGTTCCCGCAGGAGACGGTGACCAGCAGCTGTTGCATCGCCATCACATCCGTCCCCGTGTCACCGGGCCGGAGGGTTCGGGGCATGGCCGCAGCGGCCGGCGTCGGCGTGGACGTCGGCGTCCGCGTCGGCGTGGGCGTCGGCGTGGAAGGGGCAGCGGTGCGGGCGGTGGTGGCGAAGACTGCCTGCGGGGCAAGGGTTCTGGTGGTCGGAGCCTTCCTGGGAGCCGCGGCGGCCGTGTCGCCGGGGGCTGCGGAGGCCGAGGCGGTCTCGGCCGAGGAGACGGCGCCGGGCGAGGGGACGGCGTTGGGCGAAGGGTCGGTCGGAGGCTGGATCCAGGGGCTGCTGCTGGGGAGCGGCAGCGCCTGGCCGCTCTTCTTCCCGTCCTCACCCGAGGAGGCAGGTAGGAGGGCGATCCCGACGCCGACTGCCACAATGCCCAGGCCGGCCCGGGTGATGATGCTCCGTCGGCGGCTCGCCTTCCGCTCGTGGCGTCGCCCGGCGCGGTCGTCCGGGTGCTGCTTCTCGGTCAGCCCGACGGGCGGGTTCGGGAGGGGCGGTTCGGACGTCGGCGGCATCGGCGGCACGGGATGTGCCGCCGCCGTCCGAGCACGAAAGGGCGCGGGCAGCGCCGGAACCGGCCGGGCAGGCGTCGGAGCGGCGGCGCCCAGGGGGAGGATCGTTGTGTTGAGCAGGTCCCGACCGTGCACGGGTGCGGGCCGGGGCTCCGCCGAGGGGCCCAGGACGTACGGGCGGACCATCATCGCGTCTTCGGTGTGCTCGATGGTGCGGTCCGGCTGTGCCGCGATGGGCCGATCCTCCTCGGACCACGCGTGAGCGGTGGGGCCGGTGGTGAGCGCCTCAGCCACCGTGGCGGCCAGCCGGCCGGGGTTGGTCAGCGTGCCGGTGCGAGCGGGCCAGTGCTCCCACTCGGCCGAGCCGTCGCCCGGCATGTCCGGGTGGGGCACGACGAGGAAGCATCCCCTGGTCAGGAGGTGGACGTCCGCTCCCAGCCGCTGCCACTCCTCGGCGTGGCCGAGGGGGATGAACCAGTACATCCGGTGGCCGGGCAGATCCCGCAGGACCGGGCCGACCTGATCCGGGTCCGTCCCGCCGAAGCGTGCGAGGACGGCCAGGCCGAGGCTCTCGGGCATCCGCGCGACGTCCCACCGGAGCCCGCACGGCAGCACCGTCCGGTGCGGCGGCGTCGACTCCCACTCCAACAGCGTCTCGTAGCTGTGCTCTCCCATGACGCTGACGAGCCAGGTGGCCGCCAGGGGGGAGACGGATCGGGAGAGACCACTGCCCGTGGTCGCGGGTCTTGAAGGGTTCATTTGCCGGGCTCCGTTCGATTCGACGCACATGCGATTCGATGCGTGTTCCGGGACGGGCGGTCGTGGACTGGTTGCCGATGTGACGGGCGAGTGCCACGGCCGGGGGCCTCAGCCGGGTGGGCCTCAGCCGGGTAGGTCTCAGCCGGGTAGGTCTCAGCCGGGTAGGTCTCAGCCGGGTAGGTCTCAGGGCCACGGGGCATCCGGCGCGCCGTCCCTGGCGCCGCCGATGTCGAGGTCATCGGCGGGGGCCTCGCGGATGGACCCGGCCTCGGCAAGGCCAGTCGTCCCAGGTCATCCGTCCACCTCGCCGAGCTTGGGCGGGGTCCGTTCGAGCAGCACGGCCGGGGCGTGCACGAACGCGGCCGAGGCCCGGCCCGACCGGACCACGGGTTCGCCCGGGTGAACGGGCGGTGCCGCCGCAGCCCGGCACGTTCAAGGCGGTGCCGCTGCAGCGCGGTCCGAAAGTCGTCCGCATCCGACGATCGAGAGCCGGCATGCCTCGGCGTCGGTGCCGTTCATCGGACGGCACCGTTCGTCCGGTGGCGCACGGGTGCCGTCCGATCGCTGTTGCGGCAGCCGTGGATCACGCTCACGGCGTGATCTCGGCGTGGACCTGCCGGCGCCGACAGCCTGCGCGGGTTCGGCCCTGGTGGCATCTGCATCCGAGCGAACCGGACCGGAGGAGCCGCCGGCCGCTGCGGAGTGTGGGCACCGGGAACACGCGGAGTGGTCACAGGAGTGCAGGGCTCGGCCATGGGTGCCTCCTGGCGGATGACGTGTTCGGTCGATCCGACGCCGCCCCGGGTCCGCACACCTCTCGCGTGCGGCACCTGCCCGCGCCGTGCCGGGGTTTGTTCCTCGCCGCGGAGGTTCGAAAACGCACTTCGGTGAGAATTCTGTGGCCATCCGGTCGACGCAATGCCTTTGTAGACAAAAGGACTTGACGTGTGCCCATTCACGCGGCGGGTGCGGAGGCGGCGGGCAGCCGGGGCATGGCGGTGAGGGCGCAATGGATGGCGCCGAAGGGGTCGGTCCCGTGCCGGCGGGCGGCGGTGCAGCCGGTGCTCACGGCGAGAACGGCCTGCTGTCGATCCGTCAGTGGAGCTGCGGGGCGGGGCAGCCGGCCGCCCGCCCCCGCGCCCGGGTCCACCGCCACCAACAGACTTTGGGTGGGGGCGAGTTCACCAATGGTGTCGGTGGCGCGGCGGCATCCGCTGCGCGGAAGAGGGTGGGGGACCGTTCACGCACGGACGCGTGTCCCGGTCGCGCGGAACGACGTGCCCTGGTGGGCCCCACGGCTCGACCCACAGGGGGGATCTTGACCACACCGCTCCCCCGCCACCCCGAACCCGGCCGATCGGAAGGGCGGGAGCATGCGGGTGGATCACCGGCAACCGCGCCCCGGCCGGACGCGAACCTCGGCCAAGGAGCCGGATCTCCCTCTCCCCCGGTCACGGTCATCCGGCGGCAGGCGGCCCGCCGTGTGCGGGGCCTGCAGCGGCGGCTCTCTGCGGCTGCCCTGCGGTCTGCCCACCGGGCACCGTTCGAAGATGCGGCTCGGCCCTGCGGGAGGAGACCACCCACCGGGCCAAGTAGCAGGTTGTAGATGTCGCCGGCGTTGCCGGAGACGACCTGCGCGACTTGCTGAAGGGCGACGGCGCCGGCGAGCCTCCTGGAGTAGGTGAGGTCGACCTGTTCGGCGTCGCCGCTGAAGTCGTCGCCCGGGGACGCGAAGATGCAGCACCGGCAAATCGCTCGACGAGTCGCTGCTGCAGCCCTACCCTCACGCGGTGATGAACACGATCACGAACACGGTTGAAACCGGCGAGGACTTCCGCGGCCTGCTGAAGCGGCTTGCCAGGCACTTCGAGAGCCTCGGCCCGAACGCTCCGGACGTGGACGACGTTCTGCTCCGCTGGGCGGCAGCCCTCCCCGATCAGGCGCCGGATCCCGGCTGGACCGGACTGGCCGCCCAACTGCTCGCCGCAATCACAGCACCCTCCGCCGGGCTCGCCGTTCCCGCCCCCATGGACACCGAGCCACCGGTCTCCACGTCGGGCGACTTGCGGGTCCTGTTGCGCACCCTGGCGGCCGACTACGCCCAGGACCGCAAGCGGCAGGAGGACAGGAGGGCCCGCAGCCTGTGGGCCGGCGACGGCGGCGGCTGGGCGCACGATTCCCTGGGCTCGTTCCTCGAGTCGTGGGACGCCTGGCTGGGCGCCTCCCTCGGCAGACCCCCGCGGTTCCCCGGCATTCCGCCGATCGAACCGGTCACCTGGACCTCGGTCGCCTGGCAGCTCGGCGCAGTCCGCGTCTACGAGTGACACCACCCGCGGGCTACGATCGCCGCTCGAACTGCCGTCCCACATGAGAAGAAGCACCGGTGGACGCCAGGATCACCCGGATCCGAGCCGAACTCGCCGCACTGCCGACCACGAGAAGGCCGCACTCGGCCCCGTGCTCACCGAGACGCAGATCTCGGCCTTCGAGGAAGCCCACGGCATCCGGCTACCCGAGGAGTTCCGACAGTTCCTCACCCGAATCGGGCACGGCGGATACGGTCCCGCCTACGGATCGTTGCCCATGGAGCGGTGACTCGGACGGGGTCGCACGGGACTGCCTGCCGAACCGTTCCCGGTCGTCCCCGGGCATGGATCCCCGACGGGTCCCGACGGCCGAGGCGACCTCGCGGGATCCTTCCCGGCACCATCACGGTCGTCCACCGCGGCTGCAGCGACTTCACGCCGCTGGTCGCCACAGGACCCGGACGCGGGCATCCGGTAGGGGTCAACGCCCTGGGATCCTTCGCTCCTCGTTTCTACGCCGACTCCGACTTCCTTTCCTGGTACGAGCGATGGCTCGACTTCGTCCTGACAGGACACCGGGACCTCACCTGGCTCGGAGCCGGGCGGTCAGCGGGCGCCCGGCAGCGCCGAGCACGGCGATCTCGCGGGCGGTGCGGGCGGTGCGGGCGGCCGTCAAGTGGAACCACTGCCGGCCCTCGCACCTGTCGAACACCGAGGCCGGCACCGGAACGACCTCGGCCGCCTCACCGGCGATCCGCCGCAGCGCGAGCACCAGGGCGAGGTCGGTGTGCTGGTGGTGGAGGAGGGGCGTCGGGGTGGCGCGCGGCGGTGAGCGCGGCGTGCGCGGTCGCTTTCGTCGACATCTGTACGCGGCGCCGGCGACGGCGCCGGGGGCGCGGCTGTTGGAGGCGCCCGCCGGGTGGGAGCCGTGGAAGCGGGCGGTCGCGGCGCTCCTGCCGGTGGTGGTCGCGGCTGCGGACCGGTGGGGATGTGGCGGCCGGCGTCCTCGGAGTTGCCGGCGGCCGCCCGATGACCGCCACCGCACCCCGCCCGGACGGCCCCGCCCACCT
>NZ_BAAALD010000059.1:0-49292 GCF_039528095.1 Kitasatospora arboriphila | reverse complement strand
GTGACCGCCTCCGAGGTGATCGCCGACCTGACCGAGCTGACCACGCCGTGAACCCGCCCGCCGCCACCAATAGCTGTACCCCCACCGACACCTGCACTGACAGCCGCACGGACCACCCCGGGAAGGCCGCCATGACCACCACCGCCGAGGAGCAGCTCCAGCGGCCGCCCGCCGAGGTCCGGTACGCCGAGGAGCTGGCAGCGCTGCGCGCCGAGGACCGCGACCACCGCCCGCCGGGCTGGGAGCTGAGCCTGCGCGCGGCCCTGCGGTTCGTCGTCGGCGACGCGGCGGCGGGCATCGCCCGCAAGTTCGTCGGCGATCCGGCGCTGGTCGAGCGCGCCCTGGTGACGCTGGCCACCAACCGCGGCCTGCTGCTGGTCGGCGAGCCGGGCACCGCCAAGTCGCTGCTGTCGGAGCTGATCGCGGCGGCGGTCAGCGGCACCTCCCGGCTGACCGTGCAGGGCGGCGCGGCGACCACCGAGGACCAGATCAAGTACTCGTGGAACTACGCCCTGCTGGTCTCCGAAGGGCCGTCCACCCGCTCGCTGGTGCCCGCGCCGATGCTGCGCGGCATGGCCGAGGGCCGGAT
This sequence comes from Kitasatospora arboriphila, assembly GCF_039528095.1. Lineage (NCBI taxonomy): Bacteria > Bacillati > Actinomycetota > Actinomycetes > Kitasatosporales > Streptomycetaceae > Kitasatospora > Kitasatospora arboriphila. Next base: position 48,703 of record NZ_BAAALD010000059.1, on the reverse strand, counting down.
CGTCCGGTTCGAGGAGATCACCCGCTGCCCGCTGGAGGTGCAGGACTCGCTGCTGTCCCTGCTCTCCGAGCGGGTGGTCGCCGTCCCGGAGCTGGACGGGCCGGAGGGCATGGTCTTCGCCAGGCAGGGCTTCAACGTGATCGCCACCGCCAACACCCGCGACCGCGGCGTGAACGAGATGAGTTCGGCGCTCAAGCGCCGGTTCAACTTCGAGACGGTCTTCCCGATCCCCGACCTGGACACCGAACTCGCCCTGGTCGAGGCCGAGTCCGGGCACCTGCTGCGCCGCTCGGGGGTGGCCGCGGCACCCGACCGGGACCTGCTGGAGGTCCTGGTCACCGCCTTCCGAGAGCTGCGCGCCGCCGAGGGCGGCGACCGCCCGTCCGCGGTGATGAGCACCGCCGAGGCGGTGTCGGTCGCCCACGCGGTCGGGCTGCGCGGCTGGTACCTGCGCGGCGAGCCCGGCAACGCGGCCGACCTGGTCTCCAGCCTGGCCGGCACCGCCGCCAAGGACAGCCCGGAGGACCTGGCCCGGCTGCGCCGCTACCTGGAGCAGCGGGTGCCGCGGCGGCGCGGCCCGCACTGGCAGGCCGTGCACGACGCCCGCCACCTGCTGGCCGGCTGATGCCCGCGGTCTTCCTCGGCGTCCGCCACCACTCGCCCGCCTGCGCGCGCCTGGTGGCGGACACCGTCCGGCGGCTGCGGCCCGCGTACGTGCTGGTCGAGGGCCCGGCCGACCTCAACGGCCGGCTGGACGAGCTGGCCCTCGGCCACGACCTGCCGATCGCCGTGTTCGGCCACTACCGCGACGCCGAACGCACCGCCACCACCTGGGCGCCGCTGTGCGACCACTCGCCCGAGTGGGTGGCGCTGCAGGAGGGCCGGGCGGCAGGCGCGGAGGTGCTGTTCGTCGACCTGCCGTCCTGGCACCCGGCGTTCGCGCTGCGCGCCAACCGGTACGCCGACGCGGAGGCCCGGTACGCCGAGGCCACCGCCCGGCTGTGCGAGCGCTTCGGCACCGGGTCGGTGGACGCCCTGTGGGACGGCCTGTTCGAGGTGGCCCCGCCGGAGGGGCTGGCCGAGCGCCTGGACGCCTACTTCGACCTGGTCCGCGGCGACGCCGAGGCGGACGAGGGCGACCGGGCCCGCGAGGCGTACATGGCCGACTGGGTCCGCGCCGTCCTCGCCGAGGCGGGGACGGCGACCGTGCTGGTCGTCACCGGCGGCTTCCACACACCCGCCCTGCGCACCCTCGCCGCACGGCCCGCCGAGGCGCCCGGCCGGCCCGCGCTGCCCGCGCCGCCGCCCGGCGCCGTCTGCGGCAGCTTCCTGGTGCCGTACTCGTTCCGGCAGCTCGACGCGTTCGCCGGGTACCAGTCCGGCATGCCCTCGCCGGCCTACTACCAGTGGCTGTGGGAGGACGGACCGGAGGCCGCCGCCGACCACCTGCGGCGGTCCGTCGTCGCCCGGCTGCGCCGGCGCCGCCACCCGGTCTCCACGGCCGACCTGGTCGCCGCCGCCGCGCTCACCGGCGGCCTCGCCGCGCTGCGCGGCCACCCCGTGCCGTCCCGCACCGACGTGCTCGACGGACTGGTCGGCGCACTGGTCAAGGACGACCTGACCCAGCCGCTGCCCTGGTCGGAACGCGCCCCGCTCGCGCCGGGCAGCCACCCCGTGGTGGTGGAGATGGTCGCGGCCGGCAGCGGCACCCGCACCGGACGGCTGCACCCCGACACGCCCGCCCCACCACTGGTCCACGACGCCGCCGCCCGGCTCGCCGCGATCGGCGCCACCGGCACCCGCCCGCTGACCTGCGACCTCACCACCGAGGACGGCCTGACGGCGAGCCGGACGCTGCACCGGCTGCGCGTCCTCGGCGTGCCCGGCCGCCACCGCACCGCCGGACCGGCCCACGGTGCGGACCCGGTCACCACCGAACGCTGGGAGGCCGGACCGGAGGCCGGCCGGGACGCCGCCCTGATCGAGGCCGGCGCGTACGGCGCCACCCTCGACGAGGCCGCCGCGACCGTCCTCGCCGAACGCGCCCGCACCACCGGATCCGCCGACGCCGGACTCGCCGCCCTGCTGTTCGACACCGTCCTGTGCGGCGCCACCGCCCTCACGGACCGCCTGCTGACCACGCTCACCGCCACCGTCGCCCGCCACCCGGACCCGGGCGCGCTCGGCGCCGTGCTCGCCACCGCGCTCGGCCTGTGGCGGCACGACCGCGTGTACGGCACCGCCCGCAGCCCGCTGCTCGCGGCAGTCCTGGAGGGCGCCGTCAGCCGCATCCTGTGGCTGGTCGAGGGCGCCCACGGCCGCTCCGGCGCCGACCCGGCCCGGCTCGCCGCCCTCGCCGCCGTCCGCGAAGCGCTCCGCCACGCCCCCGAGCAGCTCACCGCCACCCCGGCCGACACCGCCGCGCTCGCGCTCCGCATCACCCGGGACCCCCACGCCCCCGCCGACCTCCGCGGCGCCGCCCACGGCCTCCATCTCACCCTCGCCACCACGGCCACACCGACGGCCGCCGCACTGAACGCCGCAGGCGACCCGCGCACCCCGGCCGGCCCCCGGGCCGCCGGCGCCCCGAGCCCTCTCGACCTCCCCACCGCCGCCCTGAACGCCGCAGGCGACCCGCGCTCGCTCGGCGACTGGCTGGGCGGCCTGTTCGCCCTCGCCCGCGAGGAGGTCACCGCCGACTCCGGCGACGGCTCGCTGCTGGCCGTCCTGGACTCCGTCCTCGCCGAGCTCACCGACGCCGAGTTCCTGATCGCCCTGCCGGCCCTGCGCCAGGCGTTCGCCTGGTTCCCGCCGCGCGAGCGGGAGCGGATCGCCCGTCGGCTGATCGAGCGCCGCGGTCTGCGCGGCTCCGGGCGCGGCCTGCTCCGCACCACCGCCGACCCCCTGCACCTGGCCGCCGCCCGCGCCCTGGAGGAGAACGTGACCGCCCTGCTCGACCGCCACGGCCTGCGGAGCACCCGGTGACCCCGCCGGACCCGACCCCCGCCCCGTCCGCCGAGCCGACCGCCGAGCCGATGGCCGAGCTTGCCCCGGACCCGGCGCTGGAGCGCTGGCGTCTGGTCCTCGGTTCCCCCGCCGAACCCTGGACCGGCGGCCCGAGCGCCGACGGCGCCGCCCGCGACGCCGCCCTGGAGTGGCTGTACGGCCGCGACCAGGACCTCGACCGCCGCGGTGTCCGCAGCGCCGGGCTGGAGCCGTCCCGGGTGACCGCGGTCGACTGGCTGGACGACATCCACCGCCTCTTCCCCCGCGAGACGATCGAGCGGCTGGAGCGCGACGCGGTCGAGCAGTACGGCATCGACGAGATCGTCACCGACCCGACGGTGCTGGAGCGGGTCGAGCCGAGCCCCGCCCTGCTGCGCGCGGTGCTCCGCACCAAGCACCTGATGAACGATCAACTGCTCGGCCAGGCCCGCCGGATCGTGGCCGCGGTGGTGCGGCAGCTGATGGAGCGGCTCACCCCGGAGCTGCGCCAGGCGTTCACCGGTGCCCGGTCGGCGCGCCCCAGCCGGCGCCCGCTGGCCCGCGACTTCGACTTCCGCCGGACCGTCCGGGCCAACCTCGGGCGTTACCGTCCCACCGAGCGGCGGATCCTGATCGAGCGCCCGCACTTCCACTCCCGCACCCGCCGGCACCTGGAGCAGTGGCAGTTGATCCTGCTGGTCGACCAGTCGGGATCGATGGTGGGTTCGGTGATCCACTCCGCGGTGACCGCGGCCTGCCTGTGGAGCCTGCCGGGACTGAAGACCCATCTGGTCGCCTTCGACACCCAGGTCGTGGACCTCACCTCCGACGTGACCGACCCGGTGGAACTGCTGATGCGGGTCCAGCTCGGCGGCGGCACCGACATCGCCCGCGCGGTCGACTACGCGGCCGGCCTGGTGGAGAACCCGCGGCGCACGATCCTCGCGGTGATCAGCGACTTCTACGAGGGCGGCGACCGGTACCGGCTGCTGCGCACCGTCCGCTCGCTGACCGGGCAGGGCGCCACGGTGCTGGGCCTGGCCGCGCTGGACGAGGAGGCGGCCCCGGCGTACGACCGCGAGCTCGCCGGGCTGCTCGCCGACGCCGGCGCGCACGTCGGGGCGATGACACCGGGGATGCTGGCCGAGTTCGTCGCCGAGAGGCTCGGCCGGTGAGCGCCGGGACCCGCGCCGACCTGCTGGCCCTGGACGCGGAGACGCTGGCCGCCCTCGCCAACCGCGGCCTGGTCAAGCGCGCCGCCCGGGAGGTCGACGCCGGGGACGGGCCGGTGCCCGCGCTCGACCCCGACGGCACGCTGCGCGGCACCTGCCCCGACGGCAGCACCGTCGCCCTGCCGCCCGGCACCGGGCTGGACGGCGGCACTTGCAGTTGCGGCGCACCCGGCGTGTGCCGCCACCGGATCGCCCTGGTCCTCGCCCACCAACGCACCGCCACCGGCGCCCCCGGCAGCTCCCCGGGGCCCGGAACCTCCGACAGCTCCCCCGGGCCCGGCGCCCCCGAGAGTTCCCAGGAGCCCGGAACCCCCGCATGGTCCCCCGGCGCGCTCGACGACGAGGCGCTGACCGCCGCCGTCGGTGCCCGCGCCGTGGCCGCCGCCCGCCGCACCCTGGAGCGCGGCTACACCGCCCGGCTGCACCACGCGCGCCCGGACGCCTCGCAGCCGGTCGCCGAACTCGCCGCCTGCACGGTCCGCTTCCCCGTCCCCGGCGAGCTGGGCTTCGCGGTCACCGACGCCGCACAGGACCGCCGCGGCGAGATGATCGCCCTCGCGGTCTGGGCCTTCCGCGCCGCCGACGGCCGACCGACCGTCGCCCTCGGCGGCCGCTCCGAGCCCGACCCGGGCACCCCGCCGGTCCTGGACGCCGCGCAGCGATCCGCCCTGGACACCGCGCTCGACCTCACCCGCGAGCTGCTGCTCGACGGCGCCGTGCACGCCGGGCCGGTCCTCACCGCCGCCTTCCACCGGGTCCGTGACGAGCTCGCCGCCCGGTCCCTGCACTGGCTGGCCGGCGTGCTCGCCGACCTGATCGGCCAGCTCGACGCGTACGCGGCCCGGGCCGCCGACCACCGGCCCGAGGAGACGGCCCTGCTCCTGGCCGAACTGCACGCCCGCCACCGCGCCACCGCACATTCCGGGGCGTCGCCGTCCGAGGTGCTGGGCGTCCGGGAGACCGCCGAGACGCCGCTGCGCCGGGTCCGCCTCACCGCACTGGGCTGCCGGGTGCGCGGCACCGCGACGGCCCGCTCCGCCGAGGTCTACCTCGCCCACCCGGCCGCCGGGACGGTCCTGGTGCTGCGCCGCAGCTGGGACCTGCCCGCGGACGGCACCCCGCCGACAGGGCACGCGCTGGGCGCCCGCCGGATCGCCGGCCACCGCCTGGCCGCCCTCGCCACCGGGAACGTGGTCAGCGAGAGCGCGGTCCGCAGCGCCGCCCGCGAACTGGGCCTCGGCCGCGGGCGGATCGCCGCCACCACCGTCTCCCCGGTCGGCACCGCGTGGACCGACCTGCCCGCCCCGCTGCTGCTCACCGACCTGGACGCCCGGCTGCGCAGCCTGGAGGGCCGACCGCCGCGGCTGATCCGGGCCCGGATCGCCGCCGAGTCCGTGCACGTGGTGGAGCTCTCCGCCGTCGAGGACGTCCGCTACGACGCGGCCGAGCAGCGCCTGGAGGACGCCGTCCGGGACGCCGCCGGCAACCCGGCCACCCTCGCCGCCACCTACGACCCGGCCTGTCCCGGCGCCCTCGACACGCTCGCCGCGGCCCTCGCCTCCGGCACCGTCACCCACGTCAGCGCCACCGTCGGACGCGTCGCCGGCCGTACCGTGCTGGAGCCCGTGGCGCTGCTCGCGGGCACCGCCGTGGTCGTCCCCGACCTGGCGCCCGGCGGCGGCGCCCCCCCCCCCCCCCCCCGCCCCCCCCCCGGGCCCCCCCCCCCCCCGCCGCCGGCCTCGCCGAGGCCCTCGCCGCGCTCGCCGACACCGCCCACCGCGGACTGCGCCACCCGGACGGGCCCGCCCTCTCCCGCCTGGAGCGCACCGCCGACCGGCTGGGCCGCGGCGGCCTGGCCACCACCGCCGAACTGCTGCGCGCCCTCGGCCACGCGCTGCGCAGCGGCAACCCGGAAGCCGCCGTCCGCGGCTGGGCGGACGCCGCCGTCCGGGTCGCCGTCGCGACCGAGGCGCACCGGGAGGCCGTCCGCCACGGGTGAGTCGGGAGCGGGTGAGTCCGGAGCGGCGCCCACCGTGCGGCGGAGCAACCCTGCCGTCGGCGGACCGTCAGAGACCGTCCGGTGCTTGATCACGGTTGGGATGATCTCGCCAATGGGTGGTGTCATCACGGCGTCGGAACCGTCCTGGACAACCCCGTTCGCCGGGCTGAGCCCGCGCGACCTCCACAGGCTGATCACGATGCTCCGCCGCGAGGGCGCCGACGCAGTGCGCAGAGGCCGACCATGAAGCCTGCCGCTGGAGGACCGGGGTGATCTCGATCGTCGGTCACCTCGCCGAGCCGTCCCCGCGTGGACACGGGTCGGCGGGCAGCGGGCCGAGGCCGCACGGCCTGTGCGGTGCACGGGTGGCGCCCCGGGGCCGGGCGGGTGATGTTCCCGGGGTGTCGGCCGGGCTGCCGCCGCAGCTTGTGCAAACGCTGGGAGGGCGGCGCCCCGGGGTGCCGGCCGTCCGATCGCCGATCCTCTCGGGGAGTGCTCCGCCATGTCCGTCGCCCACCGGATCCTGCAGTTACTCCTCGCCCTCGTCTGCGCCACCGGGCTGTGGACCGCGACCACCGCCCCCGGCCACGCCGCACCCGCCGCACCCGCCGCACCCGCCGCACCCGCCGCACCCGCCGCAGGCAGCACCGCCGTCCAGGGCGTCGACTGGGACCGCATCGCGGCCTGCGAGAGCGGCGGCCGCTGGCAGGCCAACACCGGCAACGGCTACTACGGCGGCCTGCAGTTCGACCGGGCCACCTGGCGCGCCAACGGCGGCACCGCCTACGCGGCCCGCCCCGACCTCGCCACCCGCGAGCAGCAGATCGCCGTCGCCGAACACCTCGCCGCCCACCGCGGCCTCACCCCCTGGCCCACCTGCGGCACCCGCGCCGGCCACAGCACCAGCGCCCACCACGCGGTGCCCGCGCCCCGGCCCGCCACCCAGCAACCCGCCACCCAGCAGCCCGCCGCCGAACCCGCCCCGGCGGACACCGCCACCGTCGTGGTCCAGGACGGCGACACCCTCGACGCCATCGCCCAGGCACAGCAGGTGGACGGCGGCTGGCCCGCGCTCTACGAGGCCAACCACGACAGCATCGGCGACGACCCCGACCTCATCCTGGCCGGCCAGACCCTCCGACTCCCCTGACGGTCCGATTCGGGCACACGGCAGGCCGAGGACGTCCGCAAGAACGTCGGGTCGGCTCCGGAGCACTCCATGTCCTCGGGCCGCGGGAAGTTCTCCTCCTCAGGCAACCGGCTGAATTGTCATGGCGTATTCACTCACGGCAGCGCACAGCCGGGCCGGCTCTGACGGCCCGTCGGCTGTTCTGACGATCCGGGGGGATCCATGCGTTCGCGTTCTCTGTCGACGATTTCCGTTTCCGTGCTGCTGGCGGGGCTCGGCCTGACGGCATGCGGTTCCGGCTCGGCGGCTGCTCCGCCGAAGCCCGCCGGGGCCGCGCCGGCGTCCGTCGCGCCGGTGTCCGCCGCGCCGATCGTGGGCCGGTCCGAGCCTCGGGCCTCCGTCTCGCCCCCTGCCGGGACCGCGGCGGCGGCGGGTTCCAGCGGCTCGCAGACGCTGCCCAGGTGCTCCGCGCAGGATCTGCGGTGGACGGTCGTCCGCCTCACCGAGGCAGCCGCCGACGAGAAGGATCCGGCGAACGCCGAACTCGTCGCCGTCGACTCCGGCTCCCGCGACTGCGTCCTGGCCGGGTACCCGACGCTCGAGTTCCACCTGGGCAAGGGGCCGGAGGCCACGGGGGTGGGCAAGGGCAGTCCTGCGCCGGTGACGCTGGGCGTGGGCAAGAAGGCGGTGATCGCCCTGCGCTACTCCGAGTTCAACGGCAAGGGGCCGGACACCGGCAATTGCGTGCTCGTCACGGCCGGGGCCGCCGACGTGGTCGCGCCGGGTGACAGCACCGAAGTCCGGGCCCCGGTGGTGGACCGCGCCGGCAGGCCGACGCAGGTCACCATCTGCGGCGACGAGGTCCGGATGAGCCCGCCCGTCGCCCGGTAGGGGCCGCCGCAACCCCGGCGGCCGAACCGGTGCGGAGCCGGGGATCCCCGCGGCGCCGGCGGTGGACGCGATCGCGCCCGCCGCCGGCGCCGCGGGGTCCTGCACCCGGACTCGGGCGCAGCGGCACCGGTCAGCCGACGGGCAGGGTCCACTGCTGGTTGGTGAGGCCGTTGCAGTCCCAGATGCCCAGGACCTCGGCCGCCCCGGAAACCCGGGAACTCGCCGACGCACTCCCCACGGGGCGACCCCGGCCCCGTCACCCCGGCCGGGCCCGCCGGCTGACCCGGCCCATGACCGACACGGCCCCGCCCGACGCCGTACGACGGTCGTCCGTACGGCAAGCAGCAAGGTGGCGAAGGGCCGTCAGCCGATCCGTTCGGCCAGGGCGAGCAGGATGCCCGAGGGGCCGCGGAGGTAGCAGAGGCGGTAGACGTCCTCGTACTGCGCCACCTCACCGATGAGTTCGGCACCGTGGCGGCGGAGGCGGGCGACGGTGTCGTCGATGTCGTCGAGGGCGAACATCACCCGGTGCAGGCCCAGCGTGTTCGGCGGCGGGTTGTGCGACCCGTCGCGGATCGCCGCGGGGGCGTGGTACTGCGCGAGCTCCAGCTTGCCGTGGCCGTCCGGGGTCCGCATCATCGCGATCTCGCTGCGGACCCCGTCGAGCCCGACGGCCTGATCCGCGAAGAGGCCCTCGATCTGCGCCCTGCCCTCGACCTCCATGCCGAGTTCCGTGAAGAAGGCGACGGCGGCGTCCAGGTCGTCGACGACGATGCCGACGTTGTCCATCCGCTGGAGCGGCATGACGGTCTCCCTCTGCGTTGCGCGGTCCTCTGCGGAGTGCCGCCCTGCAACGACGGTCAGAGCCGGTACCGGGCCTCGCAGTGATGACAGTGGAACACGGCCACCGGCTCACCGGAACGGGACTGCAGGACGACCCACCCGAACGAGACCGCGGACAGCGCCCCGAGGACGAACGCGACCGCCGCACCCGTCGCACGGCCCGTCAGCAGCAGCTCGACGGCCAGGACGACGAGCACCCCGGCCGCCAGGAGCCGCCCGAGACCCCGGCTGCGGGCCACGGTCCGGTACCGCTCGCGCACCACCGTGAAGTCCGCCGTCTCCTCGCACCGCGAACACCCCGATCCCGGGGCCTCGCAGGCCTGCACCGTCTCGCCCCACACCTCGTCCGCCACCCGGCCAGCCTAGGGTTGCGTCCGGCCCATGGGAACGGCGAGCGGACGACCCGTTCAAGAACTGCCTTTCCCCCCACACACCGTGAGTGACGGGGTGCGGGTGTCAGACGAGTGCGAGGCTGATCTGCTCGTTGAAGATCACCCAGTGCTGACCGGGGTCACCGGCGTCGCACGGCCTCGTCGAGACGTTCGGGGTCTGCCAGGCGTTGGCGAGGCAGTGGATGCCGGGGTGCGGCGCCGGCGCAGCGGCCCCTGCCTGGCCTGCCGGCAGGAACGAAGCCGTCGGCGCCAGCGCGGAGAGGGTCCACGGCGTTCCGTTCGAAGGGCCTGCCTGGAGCGGGCCGTAGCCGGAGGACGAACACCCGTCGCGCCCCTCGGCCCCTTGAGGTCCTCCGCCGCCGGCGACGCTCCGCCGGCCCGGCCGCAGCCACCTGCACTCGGCGGGTTCCCCTGTTCCGAAGCGCCCGGCTGTGCCGCTCGGCGAGTGTTACGTTAGCGAGCCTAAGTAAAAGACATGAGGAGAGCGTCCATGGCAGAGCGTCCGGCCCGCAGGCCCCGGAAGCCGCACACCGCGCACGTCGTCCGCACCGAGCGGATCACCCCCCACATGCAGCGCGTCGTGCTCGGCGGCGACGGCCTCGCCGCGTTCCCGGCCGGCGCCTTCACCGACCACTACGTGAAGGTGCTGTTCGGTGCCGAGGGTGTGACCTATCCCGAGCCGTTCGACCTGGAGCGGATCCGCGAGGAGTTCCCGCGCGAGCAGTGGCCGGTGACCCGGACGTACACCGTCCGCGCCTGGAACGCCGAACTGCGCGAGCTCACCCTCGACTTCGTCGTCCACGGCGACGAGGGCCTCGCCGGTCCCTGGGCGGTGCGCGCCCGACCGGGCGAGACCGTCCGGTTCATGGGCCCCGGCGGCGGCTACGCGCCCGACACCACCGCCGACTGGCACCTGCTGGCCGGCGACGAGAGCGCCCTGCCCGCCATCGCCGCGGCCCTGGAGGCCCTGCCGGCCGACGCCGAGGTCCGCGCGTTCGTCGAGGTGGCCGGCCCCGAGGAGGAGCAGAAGTTCGACTCCGCCGCGGAGGTCGTCTGGCTGCACCGCGGCGACCGCCCCGTCGGCGAACGGCTCGTCGAGGCCGTCCGCGCGCTGGAGTTCCCCGCGGGCCGGGTGCACGCCTTCGTCCACGGCGAGGCCGGCTTCGTCAAGGAACTCCGGGCACTCCTGCGCGTGGACCTCGGGATCCCCCGCGAGGACCTCTCCGTCTCCGGCTACTGGCGGCTCGGCCACAACGAGGACGGTTGGCAGGCCTCCAAGCGCGAGTGGAACGCCCAGGTCGAGGCGGAGCAGGAGCGCCCCGCCTCCTGAGCCCGGCTCCCCCGTCGCGGAACGGCATCGGCTCCCGCCGCGCGTGGTCTGCGCGGCGGGAGCCGACGGGGGCGGCACGTCGGACCGGGCTACGGGGCGTCCAGCTGGGCCTTGCTGTGGGCGTAGAGGACGCGCTCGCACACGAGGCCCAGGCACTTGACGGACTCACCGGCTTCGAGGGCGTCGGCGTTCACCGCCGGACCGTAGTGCTCGGAGACCGACCACAGACGCTGCGCGCCGCGCTCGTAGTAGAGGTCCTCGGCACCCGTGGCGGTCTTGATCGGGCTGCCGTTGGACACCAGCTGACCGTTGCTCCACTTGTAGCGCCAGAGGTTGCCCGGGTCGTTGTGGCCGGTGCTCTGGTTGACGTACAGCTTTGCGACCGGATGGAGCGTCAACTGCCCTGCGTGACACCGCGACAGCGTGATGGGCAGGGGGCCACGCGATACCGGAAGGCGTGCCCCGTCGGCGCGGCCGAGGGCGCCTTCGGCGTCAGGTTCCGAGCAGGAACGCCGTCACGGTCGCCGCGTAGTCCTGGGGGTGCGTCACATGGGGGATGTGGCCCGCGCCCCGGAAGGTGTTGCGCTGTGCCCGAGGCAGGGCCGCGGCCAGGCGGTCCAGCACGGCGCCGAACCACGCCGGGCTCTCGGTGCCGCTGCTGAGCAGCACCGGCGCCGTGCAGGCAGCGAGTCCGTGGACGTCCAGGGCGGCCCAGTCCGGGTCGTCCTGTTCGTCGAGCCAGGTCTGCGCGTGGGTGACGAAGGTGTCCCGGAGCGGCTCGGGCATCGTCTCCCAGGCGCCGGGGCCGAGCGCGATCCGCTCGACGAACACCTTCGCGCCGGCAGCGTCCTCGCCCTCGCGCACCAGCCGTTTGGCTTCCTCGACGGCTGCCGTCACCGTCCTCATGTCCGCCACCGCGGCGGGGTCGTCGAGGACGAGTCCGGCCAGCGGGGGTTCGTGCAGGACGATCCGCCGGAACAGCTCGGGGCGGCGGGCGGCCAGACCCGCCGTGATCGATGCTCCGAAGGAGTTCGCCGCCACGTTGGCGGGTGCCGGGCCGAGGGCCTCGATCAGTGCTGCCAGGTCGTCCTCGTCCTGCCGCCGGGTGCCGGCGCCGGGTACCCGCTCACTGCGGCCGTGGCCCCGCCGGTCGTACGCCACCACGCGGAACGCCGCCTTCAGGTCGGCGTCGACGGCGGGCCTCCACGAGCGGTGGTCGTTCCACGAGCCGTGCACCAGCACCAGCGGCTCGCCCTCGCCGGTCTCCTCGTAGTGCAGCAGCACATCACCGGCGCGGACCTCAGCCATGGCGACACCCTTTCGAGGCGGGCTCCGGGTCTCCTCGGTCTCGGCGCGACCCTGGTGCAAGCGTTCCACAGGCACACCCTCCCCCGGCGGACGCGACACGGGCGGGGCAGGGACGTCGGTGGGGGTCGTTAGGCTGCACGGGCCGGTTGAACGATCGTCACGGGGGCGTGCCATGGGTTGGGAGATCACTGCGCAGGGGTACTCCGCGCGACTGGAGAACGGGCGGGTGGTCCACCGCAACGAGCGCGGGCGGGCGCTGAAGAAGGTGCCGCCCCCGCTGGTCGGTCACCCGGGCCTGCCCCGGCTGCTCGCCCTCGTCGACGGTGTCGCGGCCCACCGCCGGACGTGCCGTCAGACGGCCGAGCGCCTGGTGCAGGAGGCCGTCGCCGTGCCGGCCCACGTGGTGGAGCTGCTCGCCGCGGACGCCGTCTGGAAGGAGGCGGTGGCGCAGGCCGGGCTCGTTCCCGCTGCCTCCGGGAGCCCGGGGCGGGAGGGCGACGACCTGCTGCTGGCCCGCCGCTACCGCCATCCCGCGATGCCGGACGAGGAGCGGATCCTGCTCACCACCGCCGACGCGGTCCGGCACCGCGACGAGCTGATGGTCCACCGGGGCTGGGAGCCGGTCGACACCCGGCCGACCGGGCTGCCGGGCCCCGGGGCCGTGCCCTTCCCCGAGTCCGCGCTGGTCGAGCATCCCGCGCGGACGGCCGAGGTGCTGCACTACGTGGAGCGCCTGGAGCAGGTCACCTCGGCCTGGCAGGTGTTCATCAAGCGCGACGTGGACGCCGTACTGAAGGAGATCGCCGGCACCCGGCCCGCCCTGCTGCGCTGCTTCCTGGACGGCGTCGCCGACCAGTGCCTGCGCCACGGCGGCGAACCGGGCGACGCGGCAGCCTGGTTCGGCCGGGCGAGGGCCGCCGAGCGCGCCGCCGGCGAGCACGTCGACCAGCAGTGGCTGGACGCCCGCTACACCGCGGTGGACGCCGCCGGTGCACTCACCGACACCGCCTTCCGCGAGCGCATCAAGCAGGTCACCGCGCGCGGCGCCGACCCGGAGGCGGCCCGCCGCGTCCTCGCCCTGCTCGGCGACCGGACGGTCCGCGAGGGCGAGCGCCCCCGGCTGGTCGCGGACGTCGCCCGCGCCGCCCGGGCCGCCGGGTGCGACCCCGACCGTGAACTCGCCCGGCTGGCCGCACGGCTGCTGCCCGCCCGCGACCTGCGGAGCGACGCCGCCCGCGAGTTCTGGACGGCCCTGCTCGCCGCGCCCGCCTGGGACCTCGTCCTCGCCGAACTCCCCCGCCTCGCCCACGAGGTGGTCGCCGCCGGGCCGCAGCCCGGGATGCTGGGCCCGGACCTCGCCCGGCGCTACCTGGAACGGACCGGCGCGCTGGCCCTGCTCACCGGCCCGGCCGCCGCCGACGGGGCGGCGCCCGGCACGGCCGCCGACTGGTTGCGCCGCCTGGCCGGCCTGGCCGACCGGTCGTACCACCGGGTGTCCGGACCGGGGCTGCTCCGGCTCGCCGAGGTGCTGGCGCCGCGGATCGCGGCCGACGGCGTGCCGGTGGACCTGCCCTACTCCAGCCGGCGGGACCGGAACCGGCGGACCCTCGGAACCGTCCGGCTGGACGTCCTCGACGTGCTGCTGGCCGCGGGCGCGCCCGTCGCCGACCCGCCGCCGCAGCTCGGCGACCCGTACCTGCACCACCTCGCCGTCGCGCCGCGCCCCGGGCTGCACGCCCTGACCGCCGACCCGCGGTTCGCCCGCGAGATCCGGGCACTGCTGCGGGCCGAGTTCGAACTGACCAACGGCGGCGACTCGAACAACCTCTGGTACCAGCCGCACGACCCCAAGGGCTGGGCGAACGTGCCCGGTCTGGTGGACACCGACCTCGGCCGGTCCACCCTCGCGGAGTGGTGCGACGAGGAACTCGCCGAGCTGCCCGTCCTCGATTTGGACGGGCTTGCGCTGATGCTCGCCCGCTTCATGCACGTCGGCGCCGCCGCCGCACTCCTCGCCGACCCCGGCCGGGCCGAACGGCTCGCCGCCGTGGACGTCGCCGGACTGCTGCTGGCCGCCGTGGCCGCAACGGCACCCGGGCACGGCCTCGACCGGGCGGGCGCCGAACGACTGCTGCAGGGGGTCGAGGCGTCCTCCGTCTTCCGGGACGGCGTCGCGCTCCTGGTCCGCCGGCGGATCGCCCGGCTCCTGGAGATCGAGGAGGACGAGGTCGGCACCGAGTTCGCCCGCCTGGTGCAGATCGCCGCGAACTGCCGCAACGGGGTCGCCCACCTCCTGCCGCTGCTGACCCCCGAGGCCGCCGCGACGCCCGGCCCGGCCGACGACACGGACACCGGCACCGCTACGGACGTCGACGCCGGTACGGCCACCGGCACCCGCACAGGCACCGGCGCTGTCGGGTCCCCGGCGGCGGCCCCCGACCGGCTGGCCCCCGACCGGCCGGCCCTCGCGCCGGCCCGCGTCCGGCTGGGCCGACTGCTGCACGCGGCCGCCGAGGGCGCACCGTGGAACGGCGACCTCGACCACCCGAGCGCGATCGTCCCGGGCGTGACCGCCGCCTTCCCCTACCTGGTCGTCGACCCGCAGACCGAGCTGCTGCGCGGCGACACCGTGACCGGCACCCGCCTGCGCGAGTACGCCGACCTCCCGTTCGTCGCCGAACGGGGGACGGGCCGCTGGCGCACCGTCTCGGTCACGCAGCCGGGCAGGACGCCCGCTCCCCCGGTCGGCCACGTCTACCGCACCGCGCTCTCGACCGCCGTGGTGCTCCACAGCACCTTCAACCGCTCCCAGCTGCTGGAGTACGCGCCCTCGGGCACCTTCCCGGAGGACAGCGCGCTGGCCGCCGCCGACTGCCGGGTGGAGACCCGGCACGACCTGGTCGCGGTGGCCGACGCCCGCTGGCTGCGCGCCTACCTCGAACTGCTCGCCGAGCGGGGGCCGCTGCCCGCCCGCCCCGAGGCCGTCCGGGAACTCGCGCAGCGGCTCACGCTGACGGCCGACGAGGCGGGCGCGCTGCTCGCCGTCCGCAAGCACCACCGGGACTACCCGACCGCCGCCGAGAAGGAGATCGCCGGCCGGATCGGGTACGACGCCCTCCGGGAGGTCAGGAGCCGGCTGCTCCCGGACGACCCGGAACGGCTGTGGACGCACGGTCCTGACCTCGACCGGGCCGTGGCCGGGTGGTACGAGCGCTTCGGCACGCCCCCGGTCGACGCCGAGCTGATGGCCGACGCCGGACGCGAGCTCCGCTTCCCCAAGGGCGACTGGGCCCCCGCCGGTCCCGGCCCCGAGGTGGACCCGGGGCCGGCCGGGCTCCGCAGACGCCGCCGGCAGCTGGACGCTCTCCTGGCCGCCGCCCTCGCCCCGGCGTCGGGCCCCGACCGCGCGCCCGCACCGTACGCCTCGCCCTGCGCGATGGCGTGGCTGGCCTACCGCACGCCCGTCGGCCACCCGCTGCGGCCCGCTCTCGCCGAGGCGGCCCTCCGCACGGCCGCCGAGGCGTCGGCCGGTGGCGGTGCGGCGGGATGGCGGGTGTTCTCCGCCGCCTGGCGGGCGGCCGTGGGCGAGCCGCCGTCCCCGCTCGCGCTGGCCGATCTGACCGGCGTCGAGGTGGTGGACGATCCGGCCCGGCGGCAGTGGCACGTCCTGGTGCGCCCGGAGCTGCTCGACGGTGCGGACGACCCGGCGCTCGACGCGCTCGACGACTACTACGACCGTCTCCAGCCGTCGCAGGCCCTGCCCTCGGGCTCCGGGCTGCCCGCCCTCACCGACCTGCGCATCCTGCTCTCCGGTGACCTCGACACGCTCGGCCGGCACCTGGCGGCCGACGCCGACCGCACCCCCGGCTGGGACCAGGACCCGCGGCGCAGCGCGCCGGAGGTCGTCGCCGCGTGCGCCGCCGCCCTCGGCGTCACGGCGGACGCGGCGGCGCTCCATCTGATGCTGCTGGCCCTGCCCGATCCCACCGACCGCCGGGTGCGGCAGTGGACGGGCTGGTCGCCGGCCGCGCTGAAGGCCGCACAGCAGCAGGTCCGCGGCACCGGGCTCGTCGTGGAGGCCCGCCGTTCCCGTGCCGGGCGCAGCCTGTTCCTCCCCGGCCCGTGGCTGGAGTTGAAGGTGCCGCGGCTGCCGGTCGAGGCCGGGAAGCGTGCCCTGCTGCCCGCCGACCCCACCCGGGCGAGCGGCGCGCACACGGCGGTGGTGCCGTCCCGCCCGCTGCCCGTCCTGTTCGCCGACGCCTGGCGGTCGGCCGACCCGACGAAGGAGGAGCCCGGTCATGTCCGGTGAGTTCAGCAGCGGTGGTCCGGTCGACGGAGTCGCGCCGGTGGACGGGCGGTTGACCGATCCGGGGTGGCTGGTGACGGCCGCGCCGGAGCAGGTCGCGGCGGCGCTGGACGGCGCCGTCGGGCCGCGGGAGGTGGCGGCGGCTGCCGTGTACCGGGCGTCGGGGCATGTGCACCGTGACGCCGGTCCGGTGGTGCGGCGGCAGGTGCTGGCGCTGGACGCGGCACGGTACGGCGAGCGGGAGCTGCTGACCGGTCTCACCGAGGTGCCGGTCCGTCAGGAGGCGGACGGTCCCTGGACGGTGCAGTGGGCGACCGGCACCGGCCTGGACTCCCGGCTGCGGCACGCACTGCCCGCGCCGGCCGGGGTGACCGCGGTGGCGACCGTGGTCGTGGAGGGGCGTGGACTCGCCGTCGCGGGCTGCGCGGACGGCACGCTGCTCTGGTGGGATCCGGTCACGGGCGGGCAGCTCGGCCGGGCCGCAACCGGTCGCCCCGGCGGGGTGTGCCGTCTGGCGACGACGGTGGTGGACGGGCGGCCCGTGGCCGTCACCGTCGGTTCCGACGGGACGGTCCTGGTGTGGGACCTCGACGAGGGGGAGCCGGTCGGCGAGTACCGCGCCGGCGGTGACGACCGGATCTTCACGCTGGCCACCGCACGGGTCGAGGGCCGGCCCGTCCTGGTGGCCGGCAGCACCGACGGCGTGGTGAGGGTGTGGGACCTGGCCGCCCTCGCCCGCACGGACGCGCTCCTGACCATCCGCACCGGCCATGTGCCGGCGCTGGCGACGGCGGTGGTGGACGGCCGGCCCGTCGCCGTCACCGGCCACGCCGAAGGTGTCGTCCGCAGGTGGGACCTGGTCACGGGACGGGAGTTCCGCGCCGGGGGCGACGGCGCGGAGGATTCCGGGCCCCTCGCCGATCCGCCGTCCGACCTGCCGGCGGCCGCGGAGGGCGGCGGTGACGACGCCGGTGACGACGACGGTGACGACGGGTTCCGCCGCTGCATCACCCTGGAGGTCAACGCCATGACGCACCTCCTGGCGACGGACCCGGTGGTCGAGTGCCCGGTGGCGATCAGCGCCAACGTCTACGAGACGTACGTCTGGGACCTGGCCACGGGCGAGCAGCGGGGCGGGCACGTTCCGGGGTTCGCGGAGACGGCGGCGCTGGCGGTGCTCGACGGCCGCCCCATCGCCCTCGTCGGGTTCGACCGCGGGCAGGTCGCGGTCTGCGACCTGTCCGCCCGCAGGCGTCCGTACCGGCCGCTGACCGGCCACGAGGGGACCGTCCGGGGTACGGCGGCGGTGGCGGTGCAGGGGCGGCACTTCGCCGTCACCGGCGGCGACGACCGGTCGGTTCGCATCTGGGACCTCGACGGTGCGCCCGACGGCGAGCTCGGCGGCGGGGCCACGGGCAGCCGGCCGGCCGGCCGTGCGGCGCCGGTGCGGGCGGTCGCCACGGCCGTCGTGGACGGCCGCCCCGTCCTCGTCACCGGTGGCGCGGACACCGAGGTGCGGATCCGCGACCTCGACGACGGCGGACAGCTCGGTGGGCCCCTGACCGGCCACACCGCCGCCGTGGAGCTCCTGACCGTGGGCACGGTGGAGGGACGGCTCACCCTCCTCAGCCGCGACCGGCGCGAGTCGGTCCGGATCCGGGACCTGACCACCCGGGAGGAACTGCACGGACGGTCGACGAGCGAGTACGCGAGCCCGTCCATCCGCTCCTTCGCAGTGGTGGAGGGCCGCTTCGTCGCGGCGACCTCCGAGGGACGCGTGTGGGACCTCGCGGCGCGCGCATGGATCGGGGTGCAGCCGGAGCAGGACGGCGCCCTGGCCCTGGCGGCGCTCGGCGGCCGCCACCTCCTCCTGACCGGGCACCGGACGGAAACGGCCCAGCTGTGGGACCTGGCCACGGGTGACCGGACGGGGCCGCCCCTGACGGGACACACCGGCACGGTGTCGGCCGGCGCGGTGGGAATGCTGGACG
Source organism: Kitasatospora arboriphila (assembly GCF_039528095.1). NCBI lineage: Bacteria > Bacillati > Actinomycetota > Actinomycetes > Kitasatosporales > Streptomycetaceae > Kitasatospora > Kitasatospora arboriphila. The sequence continues at coordinate 30,297 of NZ_BAAALD010000059.1, read as the reverse complement.
GTCGTCCCGCCGTCGTCACCGGGTGCGGCGACGGCACCGTGCGGGTGTGGGACGCCACCGCGGGGCGGCAGATCGGCGCGTACGCGTTCCCTGCCGCGGTCGGCGGACTCGCGCTGGCGCAGGACGGGCGGCTGGCGGTCGTCTTCGGCCCGGACGTCGCGGTCCTGACGCGCCGTTGATCCGGCTACCAGAACTGCGCGAGGGCGCTCTCCTTGAACGGTGCCGGGCTGACCGACAGGTCACCGGCGAAGGGGCGGTCGAGGACGACGACCAGCAGCAGGCTGAAGCCGATCAGGGCGGCGACCGCCCCGACGAACACGAGCCGGATGCGCCTGCTGCGGCTGCCGTAGAGGAAGGTGAGCGGGAGCATCACCAGGGCACCGCCCAGCACCAGGACCTTCAGCAGGATCGGGAGTTCCTGGTTGCTCTGGTCGATCCGGGCCCGGCGCTGCGTGACCACGTCGTCCAGGCTCGCGACGGCCTGCTCGTAGTACGCCTGCTCCACCGCGCTCTGCGGCTCGTACGCGCGCAGCGCCGTGTAGACGGCCTCCACCCGGGCCCCTGCCACGAGGTAGTCCGCCGTCCCGGCCTTCATCCGGGGCCAGGTCTCCTCGACGACGGCGTGCACGTAGTCGCGGACCGCCGCGTTGACCGCGTCCCGGGGTTCGGCGGGGAACGCCCCGACGTCCCGGACGATCTTGGACGCCGAGGTCGCTTCGGTCGCCACCACCGTCGAGGCGGTCTCCAGCTGGGTCCACAGGTTGACGATCACGAAGGCGAGGATGATGCCGTAGATCGCGCCGAACATGCCGAGCACCACGCCCACCATCTCGTTGTGGTCCCCGCGCGCCAGCGCCGGGTACCGGTGGCACGTCAGGATGCTGCCGGCCACCGCGAGCAGGACGAACCCGCCGACGATCACCAGGGTCAGCGTCAGGGCGGAGAAGTGGTTGAGCAGCCAGAGTTCCACGGCGGTTCCTTGTCGGATCGTGACCGAGGCAGACAGAACGTATACGGATGGTAATCACACGCCGCCCTCCCTCCGCTCATCCGGCTCCGTGGCGTCACCGCGGGTGAGGGCCGGCGCCGACCGCCCGCAACGCGATCCGCCCCGCCCGGTGGCCCCGGGCCCGGCCGCCCTACGCCCCGCGCGCGGGGGCGGATGCCCGCCGGCGGGTGCGGCCGCTCATCGGCGGGCTCCGGCCCGGGCGCGGTTCCAGGCCGCGTCGCGCAGCAGGCGCAGGCCGTTGAGTCCGACGAGGACGGTGGAGCTCTCGTGACCGAGGACGCCGAGCGGAAGCGGGAGGGTGGCGACCAGGTCCCGGACCACCGGCGTCGCGATGATCACCGAGGCGATGCCGAGGTTCTGCACCACCAGGGCCCGGGCGCGGCGGGACGGCGCGACCACGGCGGGGACGGTGGCGGGCCTCGCCGCGGACGGCGGTGGCGACGGCGGGCAGCCGGACGCAGCAACCACGGAGGCGGGCCGGTGCGTCAGGGACGGTAGAACCCGACCCGAGGGAGTGAATCGTGCCCGGCAGGCCCCCGGCGAATCCGCACGCCGCCACCACCCCGGACGGCCCGGCACCCGGCTACGATCCACCTGCCCGGTGGTGGACGATCCTGCGGCACGCGCTGTCCATCGCCGTGACGACAGCGGTCATCGTCACGGCCTTCACGGTCCTCACCCTCCCCCTGGCGGCGGTCTTCCTCCTTGACGACGTGTTCGTCGTCCGCGACTTCGCCGAAGCCGTTCTGATCGCCCTCGGCGTGGGGTTCGCCGCGAGCGTGCTCGTCTTCCCCGTCGCCTTCGGGTTCGAGCGGCGTGTCATGCGCGGCGGCACCGCGTGGAAGGCGCTGGCGGCGTGTGCCCCGGTGGCCGCTCCGATCACGGCAGCGCTCATCTTGGCCTCACTGTTCGAGTTCCAGCCGTCGGCCGCCGTCGGCAATGCGCTCGACATCGCCGTGCTGCTCCTCGTGAGCTTCTCGGTCTACTGGCTGGCGCTGTGGTCGCTGAACGCCCTCCGCCACGGCGCTCGGCGCCTCTGCCGGCGGGTGGCGGGGTGACGTTCGTCGAGCACCTGACCTCCCGCGCCCGGCACGGCCGACACCGAGAGGTGCTTCCCGAGCTGCTCGGCCTGGCCACCGATCCCGCCGCACCACCCGACCCGGCATGGGAGGCCGCAGCGGCGGCCGTCCAGATCCTCTGCTGGGAGGACCGCTTCGCGGAGGCGGGCGAGCTGGCCGAGCTGCTGATCGAACGTCAGGGGCCCGACGGCGGGGACCTGTGCGACCAGGACATGCCCTTCATCGAGGCGTTCCTGGCCGCCCAGCTGTACGCGGGGGTGCCCGCGCAGCCCCGGATGCGCGCCGCGGCCGACCACGTCCCGGAGGGCCGGGTCCTGCGGGACGGGCTGCTCTGGCCGGCCGAGCAGCTCGACGTCCGGCCGGTGGAGTGGCTGCTGCCGTGCCACTACGACTGGGGCGGGCCGCGCGCGCCCCGGGAGGGCGTGATCGGCGAGTGGCTGCTGGACCGCGACTTCGCGGCGCTGGAGCCGCGCGAGAAGCGGGTCGCCTGGGAGGCGGTCGCCAAGACCAACGACTTCGCGCGCGGCCGGGAGCTGGTCGAGTCGCTCGGCGAACTCCCCGATCAGTACTACCTCTGCCTGTGGCTCGCCGGCTGGTACGCCGTCGAGGGGGACGTCGCCGGCGGCGAGCGGATGCTGCTGGCCGCGCACGCGCGGTGGTGGCCGTACATGAGGTGGGACGTGATCCCGACCTCCGAGGTTCTGCAGCCGACGCTGCGGCGGGTGGTCACCGACGAGGTGCGGCAGCACTTCCTCACCCGGCCGGCCGGCCCCGAGGCGTCCGGCGGGCCCTCGTAGCGGCACCCGGCACCCGGCACGCGGGACCCGGGGCCCGGCCGGTCACACGGCCGGGCCGGCGCCGGGATCAGTACTCGTTCTTGATGACGAAGTACGAACCGCGGATCGTCCCGGCGAGCTTCGACTTCTGCCGCGCGAACCTGAAGCTGGAGGCGAGCTCCTCCGGGACCTCCATCCCGTCGGAGAGCTTGAAGCCGACCGCACGCTTCTTGGGGTCGTCGACGGTGTACATCACGTTGATCGACAGGCCGCTCTCGTAGAAGACGTAGGCCATTCGGATGTTCTCGACCTGGAAGGCCGTGGCTTCGAGGGGCCGGGAGGAGATGACGATCTCGCGCTCCTCCCGCAGGATCCGGTGCACCCACTCGACGACCTCGGCGGCCTCGCCGGCCGGCTCCACCGTGAAGACGTGGTCGTACTTGTTCTTGAATTGACATCCTCCCCGGCCTAAAAGCCGGGGATTCCCGCCTGCTCCCACCGGATGGTGGAGGGCTTCGGATGGGTTCCTGCTTCGCCGCGCGGTGCGGGCACGGGTGCCCGGCTTACCTGCGCTCCACAGGCTGACACCGCCAGTCCGGCGGCCTTGGCGACGTTGACCGCCGCGTTCACGTCCCGGTCGAGGACGGCCTCGCATGCCCCGCATGTCCACACGCGGACGTGCAGCGGCTTGGGGCCGTCCTTGACGCCACACCGCGAGCACACCTGGGAGGTGGGCCCGAAGCGGCCGATCCGGAGGAAGGTGCGCCCGTACCGGGCGGCCTTGTACTCCAGCATGCTCACGAACGCCGACCATCCGGCGTCGTGCACGGACTTGGCCAGGCGCGTGCGGGCGAGTCCCTTCACCGCCAGGTCTTCCACGGCGACCGCTTGGTTCTCGCGGATCAGCTTGGTGGAGAGCTGGTGATGGAACTCGCGGCGCGCGTCCGCGACACGGGCGTGGGCCCGTGCGACGCGAACCCTGGCCTTGTCCCTGTTCTTGCTGCCCTTCTCCTTGCGGGAGAGGGCGCGCTGCGCCTTCTTCAAACGCTTCTCGGCCCGGCGCAGGAAGCGCGGGCTGTCGATCTTCGTGCCGTCGGAGAGGACCGCGAAGTGCCCGAGCCCGAGATCGATGCCCAGCTCGGGCGACACCTCGGGCAGGACTTCTTCCGGGCCGGTCTCGACGACGAAGCTCACGAAGTACCGCCCCGCGCTGTCCTTGACCACGGTCACCGTGGACGGGCTGGAGGGCAGCGTGCGCGACCACTTCACCCGCACATCGCCGATCTTCGGCAGACGCAGCTTCTGCCCCGGAGTGATCGACCAGCGGGCGTTCGCGGTGAAGCGGGCGGCCTGCCGGGTGTCCTTGCGGGACTTGTACCGGGGTACGCCCATGCGCGGCCGCTTGCCCATGAGCCCGTCGAAGAAGTTGCGGTACGCCGCGTCCAGGCCGCGCAGGGACTGCTGGAGGATCACCGCCGAGACCTCGGCGAGCCAGGCCCGTTCCGGGGTGTTCTTCGCCTCGGTGATGAGCTGCTTCGACAGGTCGCCGGTCTTCGGAAACGGCATGCCTTCGCTGTGGGCGGTCTCCCGGGCGCGAAGCGCGTCGTTGTAGACCACCCGCGCGCACCCGAACGCCCGCGCCAACGCGGTGCGCTGACCGGCGCTCGGGTACAGGCGAAAGCTGTACCGAAGCTGCACACAGATCATGCTACGCAGTTGGTTCACGGGTATCGACGAGAACGTTCACACGGATCGGCACCGCGTCTTCCGCATGCACGTCCATTTGGTCTTCGTGACGAAGCACCGGCACTCCGTCCTCGCCGACCGGCACCTGACGCGGTGCGAGAAGATCATGCGCGCCGTGTGCGAGGACTTCGAGGCCGAGCCGATCGAGTTCAACGGCCAGGCCAACCACGTCCACCTGCTCGCGGACTTCCCGCCGAAGGTCGCCGTGTCCAGGCTGGTGAACTCCCTCAAGGGCGTGTCCTCGCGCACGCTCCGCCAGGAGTTCACCGACCTCGTCCGCCACTACTGGCGGGCACAGTGCCTGTGGTCCGGCTCGCACTCGCCGGATCAGTCGGCGGTGCGCCGCTCAGCATCGCGAAGCAGTGCATCGAGCAACAGAACCGGCCGCACTGACCCGGGCCGAGGCACACAGTGCGGATCCGCGCCACGTCGCAGGGCTGCCGGCCCGAGGTGTCGACGACGGCGTTCCGGCTGCCGCGCCGATGTGACGCCCGGCACCACAACTTCCTCACAGCACAGCCTGACTGACTGTGAGTCAAAGTACCGACCGTGATGCCGATCACGCCGCAGACCGGAGCGACCGGCGAACCGGCAGAAGTGCCGAACTGCACTGCCGTACAGGCCACTTGGCGATATGCAAGATCCTGACTGACGGCTCCTCAAGACAGCCGCTTCCACCGGACCCCGGGCAGGACGCCCGGCCGGGGGGGCGGTTATGGGGCATTTGCTCATCCACATCGTGGACATGGGTATGGAGTCCGTGAGGGGTATGTATAGGCTGCGCGACGATCGCTGGGCGGAGTTCTGCCGGCGGGTCACATCAGCGGCATTTCCGGGGGAGGAATTAGCCATGCCACTTGATGCGTGGATCACTTGTTTCGCGGCTTCGTGGATCTTCTCGTTGTCACCGGGTTCCGGCTCTGTTTTCTCGATGTCGAACGGCCTGAACTACGGATTCAAGCGCGGATATCTGGGCGCGGTCGGGCTGGTGCTCGGCCTCTGGGCCGTCTTCCTGGTCGTCGTGGTGGGCCTCGGGGTCATCATCCAGGCCTCGCCGATCGCCTTCAACGTGCTGAAGTGGGCCGGTGTCGCCTACCTCTTCTACCTCGGCCTGGCGCAGTGGCTGTCGAAGGGTTCGCCGATCACGCTCCGGGAAGGCGACAAGCCGAAGATCGGCATTTTCGAGATCATCGGAAAGGGCATTTCGCTCAACCTGATCAATCCCAAGGGCTACATCTTCATGCTGGCGGTCATTCCGCAGTTCATCGTGGCCGGGCACTCGCTGGCCCCGCAGTACGTCGCGGTCGCCCTGACCTTCGCGTTCACCGACCTCGTGGTGATGGCCGGCTACACCGGGCTCGCGTCCCGGGTCGCGCTCCGGCTGAAGACCGAGAAGCAGGTCGGCGTCCTCAACAAGGTGTTCGGATCGCTCTTCATGCTCGCCGCCGTCGTGCTGGCGACGTTCCAGCAGGCCGGCTAGTCCACGGCCTGCGCGGCAGTGCCCCGGTGGGGAGCGGTCCGTCGGAGGACCGTTCCACCGGGGGCGCCGCCCGGGCGAGTGGGCCCGTGGTGCCCGGCCCTCGCCTCTGGGAGTCCCGTGTCCCGTTCCGCCGGACACCGTGCACCGTTCCCCTCTCTTCCATCTTCTCTTTCCTCCACGCAGCGGCCCCTTCAGGCCGGCCTCGGGCCGGACCGCGCTCAGGGCACGGGCACGGCCCGTCGGCCCGGGGGCTGCCTTCACCTGTCCTCACATGGAGATGTTTGCTGTGCAGGCGGTAGATGATCTTTTGCAGCGGGCGTGCGAGACGTTCGCGGACGCGACCGCTGTCACCACGTCGACCGAGTCGCTGAGCTACTCGGACCTGTTCTTACGAGCCCGGGACCTCGCCGGGGAGCTGGGTGCGCACGGCATCGGCCGGGGCGACGCGGTCGCGGTCCTCGGCCGCCGCAGCCCGGCGGTGATCGCGGCGGTGTTCGGCGTCTGGCTGGCCGGCTCGGTGGTCATGCTGGTCGACGAGGCGCTGCCCGAGGCGCGCCGCGAGGCCATGCTGGACACCGGCCCGGTCCGGGCGGTGGTGTGCACGGACGGTCCGCACACCCGCCCGCGGGTCGAACCGCGGGCCGGTGCCGCGCGGACGGACGTCCTCGACGACCCGGACCACGCCTACATCGCCTTCACCTCCGGATCGACTGGAAGGCCCAAGGCCATCGTGGGCAGCCACACCGGCCTGTCGCTCTTCCTGCAGTGGCAGAGCGAGGAGTTCGGCGTGGGGCCGGACGACCGGTTCGCGCACCTGACCAACCCGTCCTTCGACGTCTGGTTCCGGGACGCGCTGACGCCGCTGATCTCCGGTGCCACCCTGTGCGTCCCGGACGCCGCCCACCTGGACGCCGCCGGAGTGCTGGACTTCCTGCGCGGCCGGGAGGTCACCGCCCTGCACCTGGTCCCTTCCCTGGGCAAGGTGTGGACGTCGGTGGCGGCCGGGGCCGAACCGGTGCCCTCGCTGCGGCACGCCTTCTTCGCCGGCGAGCCGCTCGACGCCGAACTGGTGCGCCGCTGGCGGGAGCTGTTCCCGGGCTGCCAGGTGGTGAACCTGTACGGCCCGACCGAGACCACGCTGGCCCAGCACTTCTACCGCGTCCCGGCCGACCCCGGGCACGGGATCCAGCCGGTGGGCCGCAACCTCCCGCACTCCCGCAGCCTGGTGCTGGACGAGGAGCGCAGGCCGTGCGCACCGGGCACCGTCGGCGAGATCTGCATCGCCGCCGAACGGCCCTCGCACGGGTACCTGGCGGACGGCCGGATCGTCGCGCCGTTCGTCGAGGTCGAGGCCGACGGGGAACGGATCACCGTCTACCCGACGGGCGACCTCGGGCGCCGGGCCGACGGCGGCGAGCTGGAGATCCTCGGCCGGGCGGACGAGCAGATCAAGATCGCGGGCGTGCGGATCGAGCTGCAGGAGGTCCGCTCGGCGATCCAGTCGCACCCGAGCGTCCGCGATGCCTTCGTGTGCGCACTGGAGGACCGTTTCACCAAGGCCATCGTGGCCGTCCTCGACGGTGACGCGGCAGCCGAACCGGAACTCCGCACCCACCTCGGCGAACACCTGATGGGCGTCATGGTCCCCTCGGTCTTCGCCTATCTTCCGGCGCTGCCGAAACTCCCCAACGGAAAGGCCGACCGGGCCGCACTCAAGGAGATCGCCGGCGAGCGCCTGGCGGAGCGTTCCCGTGCGGTTTCCGAATCTGCCGATTCCCGCTCGGATTCCCGCCGGGCCGCCCTTCCGGTCGCCGACCGGCTGGCCCGGATCTGGCAATCGGTGGCCGGCGTCGGGCGGTTGGCCGACCGCGAAACGACCTTCTTCAACGCCGGCGGCACCTCGCTCACCATCGTCGTCCTCCATGCGGAGATCCAGACCGAATTCGGCGTCGCCTTCCCGCTGGTACGGCTCTTCGAGCACGCCTCCTTCAACGCGCAACGGAAATTCCTCGAAATCCTCCTCGAGGAGCCGGGCCGCAGCACGCCGAACACCGGCGCGGCCACCGCCGGCGCGGCTGCCCGACGCCGCGTCCTGACGGCCCGGCGCGCCCGCAGCCGCTAGCCGATCCCGGGCTGCCCGGGCGCGCCCCGGGCCGTACCGTCGCCGACCACCCGGGGCGCACGCACCTCACGCGTCGCCTCCGGCCGGGCCGCGTACCCGCCCATGCTGCGCCGACTCCCTCCTGCACCGGTTCCCCTCCGCACCGTCGCGCACCCGTGGTGCCCGCGCACCCCGTGCCGCCCGCCCGACCTGGGCGCGCCGCCGGACCGGGCGCCCCTGCGGGCTGCCCCGCGGGCCCGCAGGCAGCGAACCAGCGCCACACACAACGGACTTGGACAAGGATGAACATGCACAGTGATGACGATGCGGTCGCGATCGTCGCGATGGAGTGCCGGCTGCCGCAGGCCGCGGACGTCGACGAGTTCTGGCAGCTCCTGGTCGACGGCCACACCGCGGTCACCGATCTGACGGACGGCCAGGTCGCCGCGGCCGGTGTGCCGGCCGCGCAGCGCTCGCGTCCCGACTACGTCAAGCGGGCCGGAGTGCTCGACGGCGTCGCCGAGTTCGACTCCGGGTACTTCGGCTACTCGCAGCGCGAGGCGGACATCCTCGACGTCCAGCAGCGCCTGATGCTGGAGAAGTCCGTGGCGCTGCTGGAGCGGGCCAACATCGATCCGCAGCGCACCGACCAGCGGATCGGCGTCTTCGCCGGCTCGGGCATGAGCACCTACGTGTTCGGCGCGCTCCGCCGGCCCGACCTGGTGGAGTCGCTCGGCGAGATGCTCGTCCGGCACGGCAACGACAAGGACTTCCTGGCCACCCGGATCTCGTACAAGCTGAACCTGCGCGGGCCCAGCCTGAACGTGCAGACCGCCTGCTCGACCGGCCTGGTCGCGGTCCACTCGGCCGTGCAGAGCCTGCTGCTGAACGAGTGCGACGCGGCCGTCGCGGGCGCGGTGTACATCCGCGTCCCCCAGGAGTCCGGCTACCAGTACCAGGTCGGCGGTGTGCTGTCGCCCGACGGCGTCTGCCGGCCGTTCGACGCCGGGGCCAACGGGACGCTGTTCACCAACGGGCTGGGTCTGGTGCTGCTGAAGCGGCTCGACGACGCGATCGCCGACGGCGACCGGGTGTACGCGGTGATCGCCGGCTCCGCGGTCAACAACGACGGTGCGCAGAAGGTGAGTTTCACCGCCCCGAGCGTCTCCGGGCAGGTCGCGGTGCTGCGCGAGGCCCTGGAGATCTCGGGTGCCGAACCGGGCGACCTCGACTACCTGGAGGCGCACGGCACCGGCACCGCGCTCGGCGACCCGATCGAGATCGAGGCGATCAAGCAGGCGTTCGGCACCGAGGGCTCACCCTGCGGCATCGGCTCGCTCAAGGGCAACTTCGGCCACCTCAACATCGCCGCCGGCATCGTCGGCCTGATCAAGGCCGCGCTGGTCCTCGACCGCGGGTACGTGCCGCCGACGGTGAACGTCCGCGAGATCAACCCCGCGCTGGAGCTGGAGGGTTCGCGCTACTACGTGACCACCGAGGGCCGGGAGCTGGACCCGGGCCGCACCCACTGGGTCGGCGTCAGCGCCTTCGGCATGGGCGGCACCAACGGCCACGTCGTCCTGCGCAGCCACGAGCCGCAGCCGGCCGGGACCGCCGGGCCGAGCGAGGCCACCGCGCCGAGCGGGACCGCCGACGCGGGCGGGGCCCGGCCGAGCATCCTGACCTTCTCGGCCCGGTCCGAGACCGCGCTGCGCGGCCAGGGCGCCGCGCTGGCCGCACACCTGGCGGCCGACCCGGACGCCTCGCTGGCCGAGTACGCCCACACCCTGCGCGAGGGCCGCACCCGCCACCCCTACCGCGCCGCGTTGGCCGCGGTGAACCCGGCCGAGGCCGTCGCCCGGCTGAAGGCCGAGCGCTACCACACCGGGGCCGCGGCCGACGCGGACAACCTCGCCTTCGTCTTCGCCGGCCAGGGCACCCAGCGCCCGGGCATGGGCGCGGGGCTCGCCGCGCACGACGAGGGCTTCGCCCGCCGGCTCGCCGAGGCGAGTGCCGCGGTCGACGCCCGCACCGGCTTCCGCCTGAGCGACCTGCTGGACGCCGGGAAGCAGGGCGGGAGCACCGACATCACGGACACGGCCGTCGCCCAGCCGCTGCTGTTCGCCGTCGAGTACGCGCTCGCCACCGCCCTCCTCGACGCGGGCGTCACGCCGCGCTACCTGTTCGGCCACAGCCTCGGCGAGATCGTCGCCGCGACCGTCGCCGGCGTCTTCGACCTGCCCGCGGCGGCCGAACTGGTCGCCACCCGCGCCCGGTTGATGTCCCGCTGCACCCCCGGCGCGATGCTCGCCGTCACCGACCTGGACCCGTTCGCCGAGCTCGTCGGCGACGGCACGCTGGTCGTCGCGGCCACCAACTCGCCGCGCCAGCTGGTCCTTTCGGGCAGCCACGCCGGCATCGAGAAGGCGATCGCCCGGGCCGGCGAGGTCGGCGTCCAGCACCAGCAGCTGGCCACCTCGCACGCCTTCCACTCGCCGCTGATGCAGGACGCCGCCGACGAGTTCCTCGCCTTCCTCAAGACCTGCGAGTTCCGGGCGCCGCGGATCCCGGTGGTCTCCAACATCACCGGCCGGCTGCTCACCGAGTACGAGGCGCGCAACCCGCACTACTGGGCGGAGCACCTCGTCCGCGGGGTGGACTTCGCCGGGTCGGTGGACACCCTGCGCGAGCTGGGCGTCGACAGGTTCGTCGAGATCGGCGCGGGCCGGTCGATGAGCAACCTGGTGCGGACGAACTTCGCCGCGGCGGGTGCGGCGGCGCCGGCACTGGCCCAGACCCTCGGCGAGCCGGAGCACGAGGCGGAGTCCTTCGCCGACGCGCTCGCCCTCGGCTGGGCCGCCGACCCGGAGGTGTCCGTCGAGGAGTACAGCACCGCCGGGCGGATGACGGCCCTGCCCACGTACGCGTTCGACAGGCTCGTCCACTGGGTGGAGCCGTCGCTGGGCTTCGCGGTGGACGCGGACGCCGCCCCGGCCACGCCTGCGGCGCCGACGCCGGCCCCGAGCGGACCCGCGCAGCAGCCCGGAGGTGCGGCTCCCGCCGCCGCGGATGAGGAGAACGGCGCCGCGGAGGAGATCCGGCAGATCGTCGGCCAGATCTTCGAGAGTTTCCTCGGCGGCTCGGCCGCCTCCGCCGACCTGGGCTTCTTCGACCTCGGCGGCAACTCGCTGATGGCCATCCAGCTGATCAACAAGCTTCGCGAAACCTTCCAACTCGACCTGTCCGTCCGGGACTTCTACGAGAACAGCTCGGTCTCCGGAACCGCCGACGTGATCACCGCACTGCTGCTGGAGGAGCCCGCACATGTCTGACGGCACTTTCCTCGACGCCGACCGGCTGGCCGGCCTGAAGGCACGGCTGAAGTCCGGCCCGGCGGCCCCCGCCCCCACCGCTGCCCCCGTCGGTGCTCCCGCCCCGGCGCCGCAGGAGGCCCGGCGGTCGTCGGACCTCCCCGACCTCGGCGTCATCTTCTTCTCCGGGCTGACCGGCGGCAGTGACCCGTACGACCTCCTGCTGGACGTCTCCCGGTACGTCGACCGCGCCGGGTTCACCGCGATCTGGACGCCGGAGCGGCACTTCACCGAGGTCGGCGGCGCCTACCCCAACCCGGCCGTCCTCGGCGCCGCACTGGCGATGATCACCGAGAAGGTGCGGATCCGCGCCGGCAGCGTCAACCTGCCGCTCCACGACGTGCTGCGCGCCGCCGAGGAGTGGGCGCTGGTCGACAACCTCTCCGGCGGACGGGTCGACCTCGCGCTGGCACCCGGGTGGCACGCCCGGGACTTCGTCCTCAACCCGCAGGGCTACGAGAACCGTTCCCACCTGCTCAACCAGGCACGGGAACAGCTCCAGGACCTGTGGCGCGGCACCGCCGTGCAGCGCAAGGACCCGCTCGGCGACACCCACGAGATCGTGACCTTCCCCCGCCCCGTCCAGCCGGAGCTGCCGGTCTGGCTGACCTCCTCCAAGAGCGAGGACGCATGGCGGTTCGCCGGTGAGAACGGTCTCAACGTGCTCTCCGCGCTGATCAACTTCGGCCCGCCCGAGCTGGAGAAGCGGATCGCGATCTACCGCGACGCCCGGCAGCGGGTCGGCCTCGACCCCGCGCGGGGCGTGGTCTCGCTGATGCTGCACACCTACGTCGGCGCCGACGCGGCCTCGGCCGTGGACCGGGTGCGGCCCGCGATGACCGAGTACCTGAGCTCCTTCGTCACCCAGCACGCCACCGCGGGGCAGGCCGATTCCAAGGACAAGGCCGACACGCTGCACAACCTCGGCGACGACCGGGACGCCTTCGTCGAGATGGTGTTCCAGCGCTACGTCTCCTCCAGCTCGCTCATCGGCGACGTCGCGGGCGCCAGGGCCACCCTGGAGGGCTTCCGGGCGCTGGGCGTCGACGAGATCGCCTGCCTCGTCGACTTCGGCCTGCCCAAGGACGAGGTCCTGCAGAGCCTCGCCCGCCTCGCCACCCTCGTCCAGCAGGAGAACTGAGCCGTGAAGACGTACAGCTTCCAGGGCGTCCAGCCCCGCATCCACCCGAGCGTCTACGCCTTCGACGACGTGGTCGTCATCGGCGACGTCGAGATCGGGGCGGACGTCAGCCTCTGGCCGGGCGTGACCGTCCGCGGCGACAAGGGACCCGTCCGCATCGGCCGCGGCTCCAACGTGCAGGACCACGCGATGCTGCACTCGGACCCCGACCACCCGCTGGTCCTCGGCACGGACGTCACGGTGGCGCACGGCGCCCTGCTGCACGGCTGCACGATCGGCGCCGGAACGGTCGTCGGCATCGGCGCCGTCGTCCTCAACGGCGTCACCGTGGGCGAGAGTTCGCGGATCTCCGCCGGTGTGGTGCTCAGCGCGGGCCCGCAGTACCGGCCGCGCAGCCTGATCGCCGGCAACCCCGCCTCCGTGCTGATGACCCTCAGCGACAGCGACGTCGCCGTCCTGGACGAGACCGCCGCCGAGTACCGCGAGCTGGCCGACCGCTACCGCACCCGGCTGCGGCCCGTCATCCTGCCGGGCCGCGAACGGCCGCACGCCGGGTCCGGCGCCTGATGGCACCGCCGATCCGGCCGGCAGGCAGCCGGCTGCTGCGCCGGTACGCGGGCGGCCACCGGCAGGCCGTGGTGTGCTTCCACCACGCCGGCGGGGGGATGTCCGCGTACCGGGGCTGGGCGCAGGCGCTGGCCGCCCGCGCGGACGTGGTCCTGGTCCAGCTCAAGGGCCGCGAGGACCGGGTGGCGGAGCCGCTCACCGACCGCCTGGACGACCTCTCGGTGGAACTCGCCAGGGAGATCTGCGAGTTGCCGTACGAGGACGTGGTGCTGGTCGGGCACAGCATGGGGGCGGCCCTCGCCTGGGCGGTGGCCGACGCGGTCTGGGCGGTCTACCGCCGCCGGGTGCGGGTGGTGGTGTCGGCCCAGGCACCGCCCCCGTACGCGGGCCGGGACCTGCCGGGTGTTCCCGAGGTGCTCGGCGGGCCGGCGGACGGGTCCGCCGGCGCCGCGGCACCGGGCCCGGCCGACGGGCTGCACGCCGAGACGCTCGCCGCCGACCTGGCCTGGATGGCCCGGGAGTTCCCCGCGTTGGTACCGCGCGCCCTGCCCGTCGACCTGCACTGCGTCCTCGCCGACCGCGACCACCTGGTGGACCCGGCCGCGGCGGCGGGCTGGGCCGCGCTGACCACCGGGCGGTTCACCCACCGGACGGTGGACGGCGGACACATGTACCTGCTCACCGATCCCGCACCGCTGCTCGCCCTGGCGGGCGCCGTCGCGGGCGGAGACCGAACGCTCCAGGAGGTCTGCGTTGACCAGTAGTCCGGCCGGTACGACACACCACGGTGCAGGCATCCGGATCGGGTTCCAGCGGAACACCCCGCCGTTCTCCTACGCACCGCCGGCCGAATCGCCGGCCGCGGGCCGGGCGGACGGCGAGTTCCGGCCGATCGGCTACTCCGTCGACCTGGCGCGGCTCGTCCTCGCCCGCATCCACGGCGGCGATCACCTCGTCCCGCCGGTCGAGGCGGTGGAGGTCACCTCGACCACCCGCGAGGGCCTGCTCTCCGCGGGCCGGATCGACATCGAGTGCGGATCGACCACGATCACCGAGGCCCGGTCGCAGCGCTACGCGTTCAGCCGGCCCGTCTTCCGCACCTCGCACCGGATCGCCCTGAAGGGCCGCCCGGGCGTACCACTCGCGCCCGGCCTGCGCGTGGTCGGCATCGAGGGCTCGACGAGCCAGGCCGCCCTGGAGGGCCACCCGGACCTCGGCTTCGCGTACACCTTCGTCGGCGTGCCGTCCATCGGCGCGGCACGGGACGCGTTCCTCCACGACGACCGGATCGGCGCCCTCGTGGCGGACGAGGTGATCCTGCGCTCCCTGCTGCGCGGCGGGGCGGCCGCCGCCGGCGTCCACCTGCTGGACGTGCGCCTCGGCGGCGAGGACTACGGCTTCCTGCTGCGCAAGGACGAACCGGAATTCCTCCGCGCGGTCGACACCGCGCTGGAGGAGGTGTTCGCCTCCGACGCCTACCCGGAACTCGTCAGGTCGTGGTTCTGCGCGGAGCTGCCGGGTCTTGGATTCGGCCTGGAAATGGACCCGGAGGACGATTCGTTCGTGTCGGCCGGGAGCCGCCGGAACGCGGACCAGGTTCCCGTTACCAGCGGCTGACCGCGCACCGGGGAACCGATTTCCTCCGCTCGGCACGACCGGCCCCGAAAGGCGGGGCAATTCATCCGATCGACTAAGAATTACGGGGGTCCGTCATGGTTATCGGAAAGGCGCCGACGGCGAGCACCGTCGACTGCGCCCTGCAGCGCGAGTTCAAGGAGGTCATGGCCTGCGTGGCCACACCCGTGTCGGTCGTGACGGCGATGGCCGGCCCGGACGTGCCCTCCGGCGCGACGGTCAGCGCCTTCACCTCGCTGTCGATCGATCCGCCGATGGTGATGGTCGCCCTCGACCACCGGTCGAGGACGCTCGACGCGATCCGTGCCTGCGGCGCCTTCGGCCTCAACATCCTCGGCGCCGAACAGGCCGATGTGGCACTGTCGTTCGCGGCCAAGGGCGGCGCGGACAAGTTCCACGGCGCGGCCTGGGGCATCGACCGGGGGCTGCCGCGGATCGACCGGGCACCGGCCTGGATCGCCTCGACGGTGGCGGACCTGGTCGACGGCGGCGACCACGTCATCGTCCTCGGCCGGGTCCGGGCCGCGGAGGTGACCGGCAGCCAGCCGCCGCTGGTCTACCACCGCCGCAGCTTCGGCACCCACCTGCCCGACCGCGTCCCGCCCCTGCTCGCACCGGCGCCGACGCGCTCCGGCTGACCGCCCGGCCCGCTCGGCCACGGATTTGCCGCGTTCGCCGGAATTACCGCGCCGGCGAACGCGGCAGCCCGGCGACAATCCTTTCGTCTCGTACTGTGAGAAGCCGAACCTATTCCGATGGACAGTCAGCCGACGGCGTGTACGCTGTCCGCCATGGGAAATAGTGTCAGAGTCGGTCTGCTCGGGTGTGGAACTGTTGGGGAGGCATTCGCGGAACTGCTCGTCGAGCGTCGCGGCGCCATCGAGGACGTGACGGGAATTTCCCTGGAACTCGCACGAATCGCAGTCCGCGACCCGGGCAAGCCCCGATCCGCGAAACTCGACTCGGGACTGTTCACGGGGGACCCTTACGACGTCGTCAAGGCCGATGACGTCGACGTCGTGGTCGAGCTGATCGGCGGCACCGCACCGGCCGGCGAGCTGATCCTCGCGGCGCTGAACGCAGGCAAGTCGGTCGTCACCGGCAACAAGGAGCTCGTCGCCAGCTCCGGGCCCGAGCTGTACGCCGCCGCCGACCGCGCGGGCGTCGACTTCTTCTTCGAGGCCGCCGCGGTCGCGGCCGTGCCGATCCTGCGCCCGATCCGGGAGTCGCTGGTCGGCGAGGACGTCACCCGGGTCGCGGGCATCGTCAACGGCACCACCAACTACATCCTCACCCGGATGACGGCCGACGGCCTCGGCTTCGACGAGGCCCTGGCGAAGGCCCAGGAACTCGGTTACGCCGAGCCGGACTCCACCGCCGACATCACCGGCGCCGACGCGGCCTCCAAGCTCGCCATCCTGTCCTCGCTGGCGTTCAACCGGTCGGTCGCCGCCGACGACGTCGCCCGCGAGGGCATCGTCGGCCTCGACCGCGAGGACTTCGAACTCGCGGCCCAGTTCGGGTACGTGATCAAGCTGCTCGCGGTGGCCGACCGCTTCCCCGGCGACACCGGCGACGAGGCCGGCGCGCAGATAGGCGCCCAGGTGTTCCCCGCCCTGGTCGAGCGGGACCACCCGCTGGCGACCGTCCGGGACAGCTTCAACGCCGTGTTCGTCACCACCTCCGCCGCCGGCGAGCTCATGTTCTACGGGCGCGGCGCGGGCCCCCGCCCGTCGGCCTCCTCGATCCTGGGCGACGTCGCCGCCGCCGCGGACCACCTGCGCCGCGGCACGCACCGCCGTGTCCCGGTCGGCGCTCCCGCGGCCATCCGGCCCACCGAGGACCTCGAGTACTCCTTCTACATCCGCACCGAGGTCGACGAGGCACCCGGCGTCCTGTCCCAGGTCACCGGCGTGTTCGGCCGCCACGGCGTCTCCATCCGCAAGGTCGACCAGCACGGCTCCGAGTCGCAGGCCCGGGTCGTGTTCGTCACCTTCCCGGCCACCGAGCGCGCCCTGAACGCCGCACTCGACGAACTCCGCGGCCTGGGACACGTCCGCGGCGTCGGACGCGTCCTGCGGATCTACAAGTAACCCACCGGCACCACGTCAGCCCCACCCCGTGGCCGCCGACCAGCCGGTCGGCGGCCACGGGCACGCACACCGCTCCCCCGGCCCGGACCGTGGCGCGACCGGCCCGCCGCTACGGGACGTTCCAGGCTGCGACGACCGGCTGCCCGTGCTCGGTGGCGAGGAAGCCGAGGGTGCCCGGATGCGGGTGGCCGAGCAGCCGGGCGGAGGACGGGTCGAGGCCGAGCCAGCGCACGGTCAGGACGCGTGCCAGATGACCGTGCGCGACGACGGCGACGTCGCCGTCGGCCAGCAGCGGCCGGATCCGGTCCAGCACCGCGTCCGTGCGCGCCGCCACCTGCTGCAACTGCTCGCCGGGACGGTCGGCGCCGCCGGGGGCGACACCGTCCCGCCACAGGTCCCACCCCGGCCTCTCCTCCTGGATCTGCTCCGCCGTCAGTCCCTCGTAGCCGCCGTAGTCCCACTCCAGCAGGTCCGGATCGGGCTCGACGCCGGTCAGGCCGGCCAGTTCGGCCGTGCGCAGGGCGCGGCCCAGCGGGCTGCTGAACACGGCCACCGGACGGCGTGCGGCCAGCCTCGGGGCGAGCGCCCTTGCGGCGTCCTCGCCCGCGGCGGTCAGCGGGACGTCGGTGCGGCCCGCGTACCGGCCCGACAGGCTCCATTCGGTCTGGCCGTGCCTGATCACCATCAGCTCACCCATGGCCGTGCACCATATCTGACGGCGCATCGGCGCGTCCGCGCGGTGTCCGGCCCTGCTGGGGGCGGCGCCCGCGAGGCCGGTGCGGAGTCCGTGCGCACCGCGCGTAGACATTGCGCGTAGAGTTTGCTTGACCTGCCTGGTTACTCGCCCGTACGTTCAGCCCCGCATCGTGCGCGTCGGGAGTCGGGGGGACGACCCGCGTTTCCCTCCCGACGGCAGAAGGGGCAGAACCACATGCTCAGGAAGACCCTCGGGAACCGCTCGAAGACCCTCGCCACCCTCGCCGTCGGCGTGGTCGTCGGCGGTGCGGTCGCGGGCGGCGGCCTCGCGGTCGCCGACACCAAGGCTCCGCGCAGCGACCGTCAGATCACCAACATGACCGACGAGGTCAACGACATCAAGGCGTACTACGGCGACACCGTCGACGCGCAGGGCGAGCACTGGGCGTCGCCGACCGGCAACTACGCCAAGCAGGTCGCCGGGATCGAGAGGGACGCCAAGCAGTACCTGCAGGCCCGCGCCCACCACGACAAGGGCAAGAAGAAGGCGATCGTCCTCGACGTCGACGACACCTCGCTGTCGACGTACAACTACGAGCTGGAGACGACCTTCGTCTACAACCCCACGAGCAACGCCCAGTACATCGCCACCAAGACCATGCCGGCCGTCTTCGGCATGAACACCCTGGCGAAGTGGGCCGAGCAGCAGGGCTACACCGTCTTCTTCGTCACCGGCCGGCCCGAGGCCCAGCGGACGTACACCGCGGCCAACCTGGCCGCGGTGGGCTTCCCGACCGCGGACGCCTCGCACCTGTACCTGAAGAACAAGGAGAACCCGCCGGCGTACCTGCCGTGCGGCAAGACCTGCACCACCGTCGAGTACAAGTCCGGGACCCGCGCCCACATCGAGAGCCTCGGCTACCAGATCGTGGCCAACTTCGGTGACCAGTACAGCGACCTGTCCGGCGGCCACTCCGGCAAGACGTACAAGATCCCGAACCCGATGTACTACCTCCCCTGATCCCCGCTCAGGACGCCGGGCGTCGCGGCCGGAACCCCCGGCCGCGGCGCCCGCGCCCGTTCCGGCCGTGGTGCAGTGCGGTGCGGTGCGTGACCGGAACGCGGACGGCTCGTTGCTCCCGGGGCGGATGAGCTGCGGCGGAGGCGGTCGGTGTGACGGGAAGCGTGCTGGTCGGACGGCCGCTCACGGCCGGCGGGGTGGCGGACGCGTACGACGCGGTGGTGGTCGGCTCCGGGGCCGGCGGGCTGACCACGGCCGTCTGCCTGGCACGCCAGGGCCGGCGCGTGGCGGTGTTCGAACAGCACTACACCGCGGGCGGCTACACCCACGCCTACCGGCGCCGCGGCTGGGAGTGGGACGTCGGGATCCACTACGTCGGACAGTTGGCGGAGCGCGAGCCCGTCCGGGTGCTCTCGGACTACCTGACCGGCGGCGCGCTGCGCTGGGCCCCGCTGGGCGACCCGTTCGACGAGTACCGCCTGGCGGGAGAGGTGTACCGGGCCCCGGTCGGCTTCGCGGCCTACCAGGCCGGGCTGATCGCCCGCTTCCCGGCCGAACGGGCCGGCATCGAGGCGCTGTTCGGGCTGGTCCGGCGGTGCCGGGCGGTGTTGCCGGTGCTCGCGCTGGGACGGCTGTCGGGCCCCGTGGTGCGGCGGCTGGCCCGGGCGCTGCGGGCGGCGGCCGTGCCGCCCGAGGCGATGCGGCCGGCCCGGGAGGTGGTGGAGGGGCTGGTCCGCGACGAGCGGCTGCGGCAGGCCGTGCTCACCCAGAGCGCCCTGCTGCTGGCCGACTCCACGGCCAGGCTGCCGTTCTTCCTGCTCGCGGTGCTGTTCGAGCACTTCCGGACGGGCGCCTGGTATCCGGTGGGCGGCAGTGCCGCGATCGCCCGCGCGATGCTCGGACCGGTCCGGGCCGCCGGCGGCGAGGTCTTCGTGCGGGCACCGGTCTCCCGGATCGAGCTGGACGGGCCCCGCGCGACGGGCGTGGTGCTGGCGGACGGGACCCGGGTACGGGCGCCGGCGGTGGTCAGCGCGGCAGGTGCCCAGAACACCTTCGGCGCGCTGCTGCCGCACCGGACCGGCGACCACCCCGGCCACGGCGGCGGTGACGGCGACAACGGCGACCGGCTGGCCGGCATGCGGCGCGGGTTCCCCTTCGTGGTGCTCTTCCTCGGGCTGGACGGGGACCCGGCGGAACTCGGGCTGCCGCGGCACAACCTGATGGTCACCGACGGGGACTGCGACGCCTTCTTCAACGGCACGGGCGGGCGGACCAGCGGCCACTTCCTCTCCTTCTCCTGCGCCAAGGACCCGACCTGGACCACCCGGCACCCCGGGCGGTCCACCGGCGAGATCCTGGCCTACGTACGGCCGGAGCTGTTCGCGCCCTTCCACGGGTCGCGGTGGCGGCACCGGGACCCGGACTACCTGGCCCTGAAGGCCGAGCTCACCGCGGAGCTGCTCGATCAGCTGTACCGTCAGCTGCCCGGCACCAGGGGGCGGGTGGCCCACCACGAACTCGGCACCCCGCTGACGGCCGAGCACTTCGCCGGCTGGCCCGGCGGCAGCCTCTACGGGCTGGCCAAGGACGTGGCGGGCTTCGGCGACGGCCACCGCGCCGGCCTGGCGGACTGGCTGCGCCCGCGGACCCGGATCGAGGGCCTGTACCTCTCCGGCCAGGACTGCCTGGCCGGCGGCTTCCTCGGGGCGGTCACCGGCGGCCTGCTGGCCGCCCACGAGGCCCTGGACCGGACCGGTCGCGCCCGCCTCTGGGCCGGGATCCTGAGACACGGCCTGCGGCCGACGCCCCCCTGACGACCCCGGCACGGCCCTGCACCGGCTCAGCCGTCGAAGAGCGGGTCCGGTCGGGCGAGTGCGGCCCGGCGTGCCCGCCCGCGGTCGGGCACCGGTCCGCGGTCGGGCTCCGGTCCGAGGTCGGTGGCGGGCGTCAGCGGCAGGTCCGCCCGGACCGTCCTGCCGCTTACGCATCGGGGCTCCGCGGCAGCGGTGCGTGGCCGGCCGCCGGGGCCCGGCGGCCTTCGTTGACACGGTCGGGGGCGGGTAGAAGGCTGGAGGAAGTCCCAGCGCAAGCGCTCCGGCGGCCCCGAGCCGAAGGACGGTCCATGACCGCGCTCCTGCACACCACCCACATCGCCGGCGCAGCACCCGGTACCGACCTGCTGCGTCTGCGCGGCGAGGCCGACCAGGACACCGCCGCCGACCTCCGGCACGCCTTCGACCACGCGCTGGGGAGCCTGCCCGCGCCCCACGTGCTGCTCGTCGACTGCCGCGGACTCACCTTCTGCACCTCGACCGGCCTGAACGCCGTCCTCAAGGCCCGGCGCCTCGCCCTGCGCCAGGGCACCGTGCTGCGTCTGACCGGTGTCACCGACCAGCTGCGCCGGCTGCTGCGCATCACCGAGGCCGACACCGTCCTGGACATCCAGGACTCCCCCACCGCCGACGGCACGCCGGGCAGCGTCTGAGCTCTGGCATCCTGCTCGGATGGAGTCCGCCGTGTCCCAGCAGTTGCGTGTCCTGCCCGGAGAGTTCGTCGTCGAGCACCTGGGCGAGGGTGCCCCGCCGCCCGACGGTGGGTGGCTCTCCCTGGTCCGGGCGCCGGAGGGCCTGACCGTCGTCCGCCCGTCGCGGCCCGGGGAGGGCCCGGGCGCGGAACGCTGGTCCGCGCTGTACGGCGGTGACACCGCCCACGCGGTCGACGTGCCGGGCATGCTCGCCGCGCTGCTGGCGCCGCTGGCCGCCGCCGGCGTCCCGGTGTTCGTGGCGTCGACCTTCCACGCCGATGTCGTGCTGGTGCCGGCGGGCTCCGTGGCCGCGGCCCGGACCGTCCTCCGGGCGGCGGGCCACACCGTCGTCTGACCCGGCGGGCCACCCGGTCGTCCGGGCCGCGGGCCCGGGCCCGCGTGGTACCGCGGTACTACGCCGCGGCCGATGATCACCCCCGGGTACCACGGTTCGCGGCGCCGTCGAACCTAGCGTTGCGGGTGAGGCGGTCGGGACGTTCCGGCCCGCGACGACGTAGGGGTGACCGATGATCGAGGCGCACCGGCTGACGAAGCGGTACGGGGAGAAGACGGCGGTCGACGGGCTGGACTTCACCGTCCGGCCGGGTACGGTCACCGGTTTCCTCGGGCCGAACGGCGCGGGCAAGTCCACCACGATGCGGATGATCGTCGGTCTGGACGCCCCCACCAGCGGGTCGGTCCGGGTCAACGGCCGCCACTACGCGCAGCACGCCGCCCCGTTGCAGGAGGTCGGCGCGCTGCTGGAGGCGAAGTCGATCCATCCGGGCCGGTCGGCGTTCAACCACCTGATGGCGCTGGCGCACACCCACGGCATTCCGCGCAGCCGGGTCGACGAGGTCATCGGCCTCACCGGTCTGCAGTCGGTCGCCAAGCGGCGCGCGGGGGCGTTCTCCCTCGGCATGGGCCAGCGGCTGGGCATCGCGGCGGCGCTGCTGGGCGATCCGGCGACCGTGATGCTGGACGAGCCGGTGAACGGTCTCGACCCGGAGGGCGTGCTGTGGATCCGCAACCTCCTGTCCGGCCTCGCCGCCGAGGGCCGCACCGTCTTCGTGTCCTCGCACCTGATGAGCGAGGTCGCGCTGGTCGCCGACCACCTGATCGTCGTCGGGCGCGGCCGGCTGCTCGCCGACACCACCGTGCAGGAGCTCGTCCGGCAGGCCGGCGGGGACGTGGTGAAGGTCGCCACCGCCGACCCGGCCCGGCTGCGGGAGGTCCTCGCCGGGCCCGGTGTCGAGATCACCGGGCAGGCCGGCTCCGAGGAGCTGCTGGTCTCCGGGGCGACGGCGCGCGCCATCGGCCTGAAGGCCGCCGAGCACGGCATCGCCCTGTTCGAGCTGGCCACCCGGACCGTCTCCCTGGAGGAGGCCTTCATGGACCTGACCCGGGACGCCGTGGAGTACCACGGCTCCACCACCGGCATCGAATCCGAGGAGCGTGCCGCATGAGCACCGTCGCACCGAACCGGGCCCCGGCGGCCACCGCCGAGCGGCCGGCCCGTCCGGGCTACAGGGTGACCGGAGCGCGTGTCCTGCGCTCGGAGTGGGCGAAGATGTGGTCGCTGCGCTCGACCTGGATCACCCTGGGCCTCGGCCTGTTCTTCCTGGTGGCGTTCGGCCTGATCGCCGCGTACCAGTTCAAGTCGCGGATCACCTCGGGCCGGCCGATGGACCGGGACTTCGCCTCCGCCTCCGCGCTCAGCCTGTCGCTGTTCGGCACGAACTTCGCACAGCTGGCCCTCGGCGTCCTCGGTGTCCTGGTCGCCGCCGGCGAGTACTCGACCGGCATGATCCGCTCCACCCTGGCCGCGGTGCCGCGCCGCCTGCCCGTCCTGTGGTCGAAGGCCGTGGTGTTCGGTGCGGTCGCGTTGCTCGTCGGTACCGCCGGGGTGTTCGCCGCCTTCGTCGTCGACAGCCGCATCGTCTCGGGCACCCGTGCCGCGATGGTCCTGTCGGACGCCGGCGTGGTGCGCGGCCTGTTCGGTGCGGGTCTCTACCTCGGGCTGGTCGGGGTGATCGGTGTCGCCCTGGGTGTGCTGCTGCGGTCGGTGGCGGGCGGCATCTCGGTGCTGGTGGCGTCGCTGATGCTCGTCCCGGGCCTGGTGTCGCTGCTGCCGAGTTCGTGGCAGGACGACATCGCGCCCTACCTGCCGAGCCACGCCGGCGAGGCGATGTTCACCCTGCACCACGATGCTTCGACGCTGTCGCCGACGGCCGGCCTGGTGGTCTTCGTCGTGTGGACGGTCGCGGCACTGGCCGGCGCGGCCGTCCGCCTGGTGCGCAGCGACGCCTGAGACCCTGCGCCCGTCGCGGTGCCCGGCGGTGTCCGGGCACCGCGGCGGCCGTCCCGCCCATCATGGACAGGTGAGATCCGTGAACCACCAGGAGAGCGCCGCTCCCGGCCCGGCCGTGCCGGAGGCCGTGGGCGGCGACCCGCTGTCCGGGCACCCGTTCTTCGTCCGCCTCGCCCGGGCCGGGCAGCGCCTGCGGGAGGTGGACCGCCGCCACCCGTGGATCCTGGACACCGCGGTGGTGGCCGTCGTGTTCCTGGTGTTCTGCCTCCCGGACCTGGTGCACGGCGACGGCGACCGGGGTCCGCGCGAGCACCGGATCGTCTTCACCGAGCTGCCGGTGCCGGCGATGCTCGCGCTGCAGGCGGGGCTGGTGCTGCCGTTGCTGTGGCGCCGGCGTCGGCCGACGGCCGCGTTCGCCGTGGTGATGGCGGTGTTCGTGCTGCAGTGGTCGATCGGCGCAGCGTTGCGTGCGGACGTGGCGCTGCTGGTGGCGCTGTACTCGCTGGCGCTGCACGGGCGGCTGCGGGACCTGGCGTGGGCGTGCGCCGCGGTGGCGCTCGGCATGGCGGTGGTCGCGGTGCGGGTGTCGTCCGCGGTGTCGGTGTGGGACGGTCTGTTCTTCCTGTTCGCCGCGGTGACCGCGGCGGTCGCGCTGGGCATCGCGGTGCGGGTCCGGCGGGCGCAGCTGGCCGGTCTGCGGGAGCGGGCGGCCCGGTTGGAGGTGGAGCGGGACCAGCGCAGCCGGCTGGCGGCGGCGACCGAGCGCACCCGGGTGGCGCGGGAGATGCACGACATCGTCGGCCACAACCTGTCGGTGATCATCACGCTGGCGGACGGCGGCGCGTACGCGGCCGAGGCGTCGCCGGAGCGCGGCCGGGAGGCCCTGGTGCTGATCGGGGACGCCGGCCGGCAGGCGCTGGGCGAGCTGCGGCGGATGCTCGGGGTGCTGCGCGAGCGGGGCGGCGGCGGCCCGGAGCTGGCTCCGCAGCCGGGCATCACCGACATCGACGGGTTGTGTGCGCGGATGCGGGCGGCCGGGCCGCGGATCGCCTACCGTTCCGAGGGTGAGCTGGACGGGCTGGACCGCGGGGTGCAGTTGATGGCGTACCGGATCGTCCAGGAGGCGCTGACGAATTCGCTCAAGCACGCGGGGCGCGAGACGCGGGCGCGGGTGACGGTGGCGGTCGACGGGGACCGGCTGCGGGTGCGGGTCGACGACAGCGGCCCGCCGGGCCGTGCGGCCGGGCCGCGGCCGGGTGGCGAGGGCCACGGGATCGCGGGGATGCGGGAGCGGGCCGCGCTGTACGGTGGCACGGTCGTGGCGGGTCCTGCGGGAGGTGGGTGGTCGGTGGTGGCCGATCTCGACCTGTCGCCGGTCCCGGACGCTGCGGGGCTCCCGGATGCAGCGGGGCTCTCGAACGGTGCGGGGCTCCCCGGCGGTGCGGGTGGTCCGGCGTGACGACGGTGCTGATCGTGGACGACCAGCCGTTGCAGCGGTACGGCTTCCGGATGCTGTTGGAGAGCCGGCCGGACACCGCGGTGGTCGGCGAGGCCGGGCACGGGGCGGAGGCGGTACGGCTCGCCGCGGAGCTGCGGCCGGACGTGGTGCTGATGGACGTCCGGATGCCGGGGATGGACGGCATCGAGGCGACGCGGCTGATCGTCGCCGCGGGCGGGCGGTCACGGGTGCTCGTGCTGACGACCTTCGACCTCGACGAGTACGCGCACGCGGCGCTGCGTGCGGGAGCGAGCGGTTTCCTGCTGAAGGACGCCCGCCCGGAGGAGCTGCTGGCGGGGATCCGGGCGGTGGCCGAGGGGGATGCCGTCGTGGCGCCGGCGGTGACGCGGCGTCTGCTCGACGCCTACGCCCACCGGCTGCCGGGCCGGCCGCCGGACGCGGCCGAGCAGGAGCCGCGGCTGGCGGCGCTGACGGACCGGGAGCGGGAGATCCTGGTGGCGGTCGGGCGGGGCTGGACGAACGGGGAGATCGCACAGCGCCTGGTGCTGTCGGAGTCGACGGTGAAGACGCACGTCGGCCGGGTGCTGGCGAAGATCGGCGCCCGGGACCGCGTCCAGGCCGTCATCTTCGCGTACGACATGGGGCTGACCCGGCCGAACCCGCCGGCCTGACCCGCGCCGGCGGGCGGCCACGCGGGGCGGGCCGCCCGGGGAGCGGGCGGGCCGGCGGTGGCGTCGGTGCGCGCCGGTGCGCGCCGGGGCCTACAGCGGCTGCGGTTTGATCATGGCGAAGGGCGCGCCCTGCGGGTCGGCGACCACCGCCATCCGGCCGGCCATCATGTCGAACGGCGGGGCCAGCACGGTGCCGCCCCGCTTGACCAGGGCGTCCACGGTGGAGTCGACGTCGTCGACCGCGAAGTAGGTCAGCCAGTGCGCGGGGGTGCCGGGCGGGTCGTTGGCGAGCAGGGTGACGCCGCCGACGGTGCGGCCGCCGACCCGCAGCTCCCAGTAGGAGTCGGCGCCGTCCAGCGGCTCGATCTCGATGCCGAACGCCTCGCCGTAGAAGGCCGTGGCCGCCGGGACGTCGGTGGTGTGCAGCTCGTTCCAGGTCAGCGCACCGGCCTCGTTGGCGACCTGGGCGCCGGAGAACTCGCCGGGCTGCCAGACGCCGAACACCGCACCCTGCGGGTCCGCGGCGACCAGCATCCGGCCGAGGTTGCCGACGTCCATCGCCGGGACGAGCAGGGTGCCGCCCGCGGCGACGATCGCGTCCTGGGTGGCCTGCGCGTCGGTGCTGGCCAGGTAGCTCGTCCACACGATCGGCGGTTCCGGCATGCCCTCGGGTGCCATCGCCGGGCCGATGCCGGCCGCGGCCCGGCCGTTCAGCTCGCAGACCGCGTATCCGCCGAACTCGGCCGGTCCGGGCGTGCCCTGCCAGCCGAACAGGTCGCGGTAGAAGTCCAGCGCGGCCTGCTGGTCCTTGGCCATCAGGTCGACCCAGCACGGGGTGCCGGTCGGGTACGGGGTGGTGACGTCGGGCATGCTCGCTCCTTCGAACGGGGACTCTCTCCCGTCACCCTGTCGTCACCGACCGGAGCCGGCCGTGTGCGACACGCAGTCGCGGCGGAGCTTTCCCGCACCGGCCCGGCCGCGGTCACTGCCCCCTGCCGCCGGCGGCGTCGGTCACGAGGGCTCCGCCGCCGGGCCGTGCAGCTCCTGCTGCCACGGCGCCTCGCAGAGCAGGTCCGGGCCGTGCCGCAGGTGGCGCCGGTAGGTGCCGTACGGGAGGCCGAGGCGGCGGGCGGCGGCCTCCTGGGTGCGCCGGAGAAGTACCCGGCGGTCAGCGCCTCCCGGGCGCGGGCCCTGCGCGGGTCGCGGGCGAGGTCGTCGACGGCGGTGCGCAGCATCGACACCAGGTCGTCGCCGGGGTGGCGGCGGCGTTCCACGACGGGGGCGAGGTGGGCCTCCAACTGCTCGGCGCAGTCGAGGCAGTGGCGGCGACGCTCGGGGGTGAGGACCGGGCCGGTGACGAACTCGGTCACTCCGCCCGGCCAGTGGGCGACCTGCTGCCGGTCCTCCTGATCGAGGCCCAGGACGTCCGGCGTCACGCGGACGGCGAACGGCTTGCCGAAGTCGTCGACGCGGTCGATCCGCCCCCTGGGAGGAAGGGTGCGACCAGCTCGGCCGCGTTGGGCGGACCGCGCGGATCTGCTCCTGCAGGGCGCGCCCCGTGAACGCGCGGACGACGATTCCGCACTTGGCGGTGTGCTCCGCCCCGGCCGTCCGGGCGGGCACCCGGCCGCGCATCACGGGCTCGGCGCGCACCTGGAACGTCTCGGTGCTGAACGTCTCGTGGTCGCTCAGCACCCGTCGGACGTCCTGGTGGCGGGAGAGGAAGTAGCCGTCCACGGCGGGCTCGTGGTACACCGGCGCGCGGTCCCGCAGCCAGCCGAAGTACAGGTGGGGAGCTGCGGCGAAGCCCTCGGACAGGATGCTGGAACGGCGATCGACCGCCGATGGGGGCCTCTCACGAAGACGGGCACGGCGGAAGCCGGAGCGGCGGGGCCCACCCGGCCTGCGGCACCGTGCGCCGTGCGCCGTGCAACGAGGCTGCGGGCAGCCGTGGGTCGGCCTGCCGGATCGACCGCCCGGCGGCACGACGCCGACTGAGAACGTGTGGGGAACTACAGCCTGAGGATCTGTCGGGTTCACGCCACCGGCGCTCCCCCGAGGACGCGGCCGGCCCCCGGCGCGGGCGGTCGCCGGATATTGTGCGCGGTCGCCCGCCCGCCTGCCGCAGACTGGGGCCGGAGCAGATCCCGAACTGGAGGACGATCATGGTTGAACGGCCGTTGACGCTGATGGCGGTGCACGCACATCCCGACGACGAGGCCACCGGGACGGGCGGTGTGCTCGCGCGGTACGCGGCGGAGGGCATCCGCACGGTGCTCGTCACGTGTACGGACGGCGGTTGCGGTGACGGGCCGGGTGGCGTCAAGCCGGGCGATCCCGGGCACGATCCGGCCGCCGTGGCAGCGATGCGCCGCGAGGAGCTCCGGGTGAGTTGCGAGGTCCTGGGGATCGGCCACCTGGAGCTGTTGGAGTACGCGGACTCCGGGATGATGGGCTGGGCGGCCAACGACGCGCCCGGCTCGTTCTGGCGGACGCCGGTGGAGGAGGGCGCCGCCCGCCTCGCCGAACTGCTGAAGCAGTACAAGCCCGACGTGGTCGTGACCTACGACGAGAACGGGTTCTACGGCCACCCCGACCACATCCAGGCGAACCGCATCACGATGGCGGCGCTGGAGATGACCGGGATGACGCCCAAGGTGTACTGGACGACGGCTCCGCGCTCGCAGATGCAGCGGTTCGGCGAGGTCATGCGGGAGTTCGGCGGCGACTGGGAGGAGCCGGACCCGGCGGAGGCCGCCGCCCTGGCCGAGATCGGCCTGCCCGACGAGGAGATCACCACCTGGGTGGACACCACCGCGTTCGGCGACCGGAAGTTCGACGCGCTGGCCGCGCACGCCAGTCAGGGCGAGAACATCTTCTTCCTGAAGATGGGCAAGGAGCGGTTCACCGAGCTCATGGGCACGGAGACCTTCGTACGGGTGCAGGACACCACGGGTGCGGCCGTGCCCGAGAACGACCTCTTCGCCGGACTTCGCTGACCGACGGCGCCGCCCGGCTTCGCCGATCGATCGCTGGTCGACGGCGCCGCCGGACGGCGCTGCGCGGGCGTTGCCGTGGCCGGACCTGCAGGAGCGGGTCCGGCCACGGCCGTCCCCGGCCCGTGTGCGGCGGCCCGTCGCGCGCGGCCCCGGTCCGGGGCCGGTCCGGGGGCTCTCTGTGCGGCTGCGAACCGGTCGTGCACCACCCAGGCCGTTCGGCGGGGGTCACCCCTCCGTTCGGCGGGAGGGGCGGCCCGCCGGTCGGCGGGTGGCGTTTCGGCCGATCGGCGGATGCCCGAGGATTCGACAGAATGATCGTATGATCGGGCAGAGCGGCAAGGAGGTCTGACGGTGCGTCGCCTGAGCTCCTTGCCCGTACCCGAGCTGGCGGACGGCACGGTGGTGCTCCGCCGGCCCGAGGCCGCGGACGCCGCGACCGTCCTCGCCGGCACCCGCGACCCGCTGGTCCGCGAGTTCATGCAGGGGGTGATCCCCCATCAGGACATCGACGCGGCCGCGCGCTGGCTCGCCGACATCCCGGCGCGCCTCTGGGCGCTGGACCGGGCGGCGTACTTCACTGTGGCATCCGTCACGGAGGGCCGCGCCGTGGGGTGGGCCGAACTCGTCGATCTGCGCCCCGAAGAGGGTGCCGCGGAGGCGGCGGTCTGGCTGTTGCCCGAGGCACGGAGCCTCAGGACGGCCACCTCAGCGCTGCGCCTGCTCTGCCGGTTCGGCTTCGAGCAGCTCGGACTGGGCCGGATTGACGCGTACGCTGCGGCAGATAACATGCCTGTTCAGGTGGTTGGTGCCTACATCGGATTCCGCCGCGCCGGATTCCGGCCCGGACTGTTCCGCAGTTCGCGGACGCAGGCGCTGCACGACGCCGTACACGCGACGCTCACACCCGAGGACCTGTGCTGACATCTTTCTGACGTACCGTCAGGCACACGGGGGTGTTCCGCATGGCACGCACGAGGACGGGCTGGCCCGTCGAGAAGGAGGGGACCCTGATGTCGGGGGGAGCTGTTTCGCCGTCCACGGAGACGGCACCCGGGGGAGGTTCGGAGCTGCTGCGGCTCACCGCGCCCGCCGAGGGCCCGGCGGGCGGCCGGATCGACCTCGCGGTCGAGGCGACCGGGGAGTTCCGGGTCGAGCGCGTCGCGGCCGGCGGCCGCGCGTTCAGAAGCGGTCGCGTCGACCGGGTCTTCCTGACGCGGGTCGTGAAAGCGCTCTCATCCGCCGCACCCGGAAACGCCCAGGTCACCGCCGGTACCGACGCCGGGTCGACACCCGCGCGTCGCCTGTTCGCCACCGGAATGCCGTCCGGCGTCGATGCCGTCTGGGACGACGCCGCGGGCGTCCCCGTCCCCGGCATCGCCCGCGCGCTGGAGGTGCTGGCGGCCCAGGTCCTCGACCCCGCCGCCGCCGGCCTGCTGCCCTCCTCCCTCGTCCAGCTCGACCAGCCGGAGCCCGACCCCGCCGAGCCGACCGCCGGCACCGGCCTGCCCGCCGCCGCCGTCGGGTTCCCCCGGCCGCGCCCCGGCCCCCCCCCCCCCCCCCCCCGCCGATGTTGATCACCCCGGTGGCCGCCGAGACCGCGGCCGCCTGGACGGCCCGC